>NZ_JBDNJQ010000320.1:0-3038 GCF_051172895.1 Nostoc sp. CALU 1950
TATCTCCTTTTACATTCTCCCTTATTTTGTATATCTTCCAAAAGTGGATGCTCCCCAGCTTCTTCCCTCAAAGCTAAAAACTACATCAGCATTAATCATGAACTTCCAGGGGAATATTTAAAGAGATACTAAGGAATTTATAGCTTTAGTCTCTGGTAAGTCAAAAGTGGAACTATAAAGTTAGTTTAGCTGTTTTGTTAACCATTTAGGTAGATTTTTTATTGATACAGCAATCAGCATTACCTGAACCAGTTTTTTGCTTTGGTATTGTGTGCTTGAGTTAAACAAAAAAGCGAGTGTTACTCATCAAGCGGTTCAATTTGCATTTGGTGTTTCTTGGGTTGGCAAAGAGCGAATCAACTCTCGAATCACATCGGTTGCTGGTCGTCCTGTGATTGAACAGTATTTTTCTAATCTTTCTGCTTCCCCTGATGCCAGATTAATTGTGAGTCGTTTAGTCGCCCATTTTTTATTCACTGATTTAATCAACTCAAATTAAAACTACTTCTCTAATATCAATCATTCAAACTGTTATCACAATGATAAAAGTAATGATATTATCTTCAAGAAGCTGCAAAGTAAACACTAATAAGTGTAAAGCCGTAGTAAAGAGTTTAAATTTAGTTTAAGTGATGAAGCTTAAGTAATTTAAAGGCAACAATTATGAGTAGAACATAAACTAAAAGTTTTTCTGTAATTAAGCATTCAGTGTAAATACATGGTAAATAGCAGCTTACCGACTGCACTGCTAGAGGCAATTTTGAAACAATCTGAGTTAAACCACGGGCTGCGCCTACACACATTTACCCGCATTTCTCACAAGCTCCTTTGCGTTTGATGATGAGTAATAGTAAATACTCAGTAATAAGTAATGAGTAATAAGTGAAGACTTTACTCACTACTCACTACTAATTACTCCTCCATTCGAGGTATGGTAAGAAATCCGGGATTTAGTGGTTTGTGTTTTTGCGCTAGCTTTCAGGTTTATATAAAGTAACTCGAAGCCAAATATATACATACTACAGTAATAGATTAGTTAGCTCCTGTAGAATTGCAATGTCAAACCCGTACAGTAATAAAAAAAAGATTCGAGGCTGGAAAAAGCAGATTAGAAAAATTAACTATTGGAAGAATTACAATCTCACCCTAGATACAGCAAAATTGCACAAGTCTCAACGAGATTATGTCAAGATCACTATTGACCCCTGGTATCGCTTAGTAAAAAGAAATTCTCCCATTTGGTACAAACGATTAATACTAGAGGCTTTAATAGAGATTTATTTAAATTGGCACAAAAAACTTCAGGAGTGGGGAGAGCCTTTTTACTTAAAGATATGGTTGTTTGACCATCATTTTATTAACTCTCAAGTTGTAGCAGCAACTGGAGATTGGATTGTTGGATATAACAATACTTTTACAAAGAGCAGCGAAAAGAGAGCATTTCCATTTGAAAAATATAAAATTAACAACTTCAGTCTTGAAAATTTTCAGTGGGAACTCCACGCCGAAGAGAATTATTTTTATGAAAAGATTGACCAGTTAAGTGAAGCAGAAATTAACAAAATCAAACAAAAAGCTTACAGGTCAGGTTTTCTCCAGAATGGTGATAAATACTTTGCTATTAAAACAGGAGATGTTTGGATTGGAACGTTACATACGCCATATTAGAGCAACCATCAAAACTGTTTATGGTAGACGCTCTGCGCCATTGCTTGACTACCTATTAAAAACTTTTATTTCTTCTTAATGCGTGCATTTTGAATTTTGAATTCAAAAAATGCTCAGATGTCAAAGTTGTCAACGTATCAACTGGTAGTATTTTCATTGTGCTTTGGACTGTTTACTGAGAATAAAATCCAAATATAGCAGCATGATTATGAATCCGATAAATCCTCCTAAAAACGTCATTAATTGTTTGCAGACTATCCTATTTGATACTTTCAAAACCGATAGGGCAGCTAAAATTACCTTGTTTAAAAATAGGTCGGGGAGGATAAGCTAAAGTCTGTTTTTCGGAGCGGCACATTATTGAAATAGTAGTTTTATTTTTTTGCTCGTAAGCAACTGCACCTATCAGGCTGTTGAAGCCCTGTTTGGTCAGTCCTAATTGAAATACATCAGTTGGGAATTCTTTTATCGGAGTTGCATATATAAATGACTTATCCTTACTCATGTCTACGGTATATCGATAGCGGCTTGTAGCTGTTGGTGCATCTCCATCTCCAAGCTCTAACAACCTATACGATTGAGCAAAAGCTGATTTCTCCGAGAAATATGCTTGTTGTGCATTAATAAATCTTCCAACTGTAGCTTTACTGCTATCACCACAGCCACAGCTTGGTGGAACTCGAATAAACATAATCGGAATCCCAAGTAATAATCCTCCAGTTCCAATAATTAACAAGATTTTTTTAAAGATATTGTTGGTATGGTTACTTGGCTTATTTACATCAAACATATACAACTTTAAAACTAATAGTGCATATTTCATAAATAGCCGCATTCTACCCTTCATTGGGATAGTATTCCTACTGAGTTAAGCTGTTTCAGGCGAAACGATAAAATTTTGTTATCTTCATCGGCATGATTGAACAGATATATATCTACGCTCAAAGTCGCAGATGCCGTCTGTGATGCACTGGCTTGTGCTGACTTCTAACCTTTGTAATGTCAACTTCAAGATTATTCGTTTTTTGCGTAAAACACGAAACTTGAGGTGAATAGTATTATATAACGGTATTTATTATGGATAAACTAGGGACAACACTAAAAGTCCCCTATACAATTTACTTCTATCAAAAACTGTTCTGGCTTGCGTCTAGAGCAGTTTTTGATTGCACGGTAGAAGCCAGATTCACAACTGCATCTAATGGTGAAGCATATAGTATAGGACTTACGCACTTAACTTAGATATAGAAACTAAGCATGAAAAATAGCATAACAACCCATGCTCAATTACAAAATTCACAAAAAATGGTTAATGTTGATAACAGTAACTTTGATATCTGCCTTGTTGCTGGCGATCGCTTCTTCTGCCT
>NZ_JBDNJQ010000321.1:0-3033 GCF_051172895.1 Nostoc sp. CALU 1950
GTGCAGCATCGGCATTGGGAAATCTAGGGGAGGCAGCCAAACCCTACGTCAAAGACATCACTGACATCCTCAAGGATAAATCTGTTGACTCAAGTGTTCGTTCCAGTGCAGCATCGGCATTGGGAAATCTAGGGGAGGCAGCCAAACCCTACGTCAAAGATATCGCTGACATCCTCAAGGATAAAACCGTTGACTCTTATGTTCGTTACGGTGCAGCATCGGCATTGGGAAATCTGGGGGAGGCAGCCAAACCCTACGTCAAAGACATCGCTGACATCCTCAAGGATAAAACCGTTGACTCTTATGTTCGTTCCGGTGCAGCATCGGCATTAGGAAATCTGGGGGAGGCAGAACCCTACGTCAAAGACATCGCTGACATTCTCAAGGATAAATTCGTTGACTCTTATTATGTTCGTTCCAGTGCAGGATCGACGTTGGCAAATCTGGGGGAGGCAGCCAAACCCTACGTCAAAGACATTGCTGATATCCTCAAGGATAAAACCGTTGACTCAAATGTTCGTTACTATGCAGCATCGGCATTGGAAAATCTGGGGGAGGCAGCCAAACCCTACGTCAAAGACATCGCTGACATCCTCAAGGATAAAACCGTTGACTCAAATGTTCGTTCCGGTGCAGCATCGGCATTGGGAAATCTGGGGGAGGTAGCCAAACCCTACGTCAAAGACATCCTCGACTTCCTCAAGGATAAAACCGTTGGCTCAAATGTTCGTTACGGTGCAGCATCGGCATTGGGAAATCTGGGGGAGGCAGCCAAACCCTACGTCAAAGACATTGCTGATATCCTCAAGGATAAAACCGTTGACCCCTCTGTTCGTTCCGGTGCAGCATCGGCATTAGGAAATCTGGGGGAGGCAGCCAAACCCTACGTCAAAGACATCGCTGACATCCTCAAGGATAAAACCGTTGACTCAAATTTTCGTTACTATGCAGCAATAGCATTGGGAAATCTGGGGGAGGCAGCCAAACCCTACGTCAAAGACATCGCTGACATCCTCAAGGATAAAACCGTTGACCCCTCTGTTCGTTCCGGTGCAGCATCGGCATTGGAGAAGATAGAACAACTTAACCTGAATAATATTGTTGTAATTTTGGATATGATCTATTACGCAGGTCAATCAGAATTTGCACAGTGGCGGTTTTTAAGCTATTTCCTGGGTGGCGGCACTGATGAAGTAAAAACCCTGCTCACATGGCTGGGTTTTCCTGAGACTAAAACAATTCCTACTTCATTAACTCACGATCGCGGTGATAAAACTCTCAAAATATTTGCCCAAGCCTGGGAACCTAGCCAAGGTTTTCCACGATTACGAGAAGACTTAGCAAAGCAAATTGCTGTAGTTGCCAGAAAAGTCTCTTGGCAACCACAAGATATTGTTATTTTAGAAACTCACTACAACAACCTAAAAAACGCCGGCTACAACGAAGCTGATTCACTGCAATCAGTAATAGTTAATCTCAAAACTTGGCAGTGGTTTCTCAACGCCAGAACTACTATTTTGATTCATGCTGCCTTTTGGCTTGTCCTGATTTTCGCTTATCCCAAATTTCCCCAAGTTCAAGCCATCTTCTTCTGGAATCCTTGGGTAAGGCGCATTCTCGGTGTCGGCTACGTCGGCTTAATTCTTACCTGGGTTCCCTTTTTCCGCGAAAAGTTATTTGAACCCTTCAAGCCATCCCTACTAGCCGATGCCGGGTTAGATAGTTTTAACCCCGAAGCTTACTTTCCAAATTCTAAAGTCAAAGTTCCCGGTGTAGATGAACCCGTACCAATTACCCAAGTCTTACCTAACATCAAAGGACAAGTCATTTTAGAAGGTGATTCTGGGTTGGGTAAGTCAATGTATCTGCGTTATTTAGTAAAAACTTCTGGGCGGCTTGTGGTTTATCTACCTGCCCAGAAGTGTGATAAAGGGGTAATTGAGGCAATTCAAGCCAAGCTGCACGGACAAGCACAAGATGCTGATTTTCTCAAGAATTTAATTTACAGTGGCGCATTAGATATTTGCATTGACGGACTGAATGAAGTTACCGCCGACACCAGGGCAAAAATCTGCCAGTTTGCCGAAAGTTATTTTCGGGGTAACATCATCATGACCACCCAACCTCTAGAGTGGACACCACCCTCAACAGCCAAAATATATAAGTTGCTCCCCCTTGAGGAACCACAAATTCAGCAATTTCTGATTTCCCGTCAGCCACGATTGCCCAAAAATGCCAAAGTTCAAGGTACTGATTATGAGCAAGCCACTGCTAGTTTTTTAACCAAAGCCCTCACTAATCAGCAATCACCACAAGAATTAACTGCCATTGAGAAGGTTCTCTCTAATCCAATGGATTTAACTGTGGTAGCCCTGATGCTATCCCAAGGCGAATACCCCGATTTGTTTCACTTGCAACAACATCAATATCACTTGATGGCAAGAGAATATTTGCAAGAGTGGAACCAGGAATTTCCATTGAAAAAATTCTCCGATGCTGTCTATCAAATGCGGCTGAAGGATGAGCAAGCATTACCTGCGGATGAATTTTACCAGGTATTACAGTCATTGGAAGACGATAAATATAAAATGGTTGTCAGCCGTCAGTGGCAAGACGAAAAAAGCGAAGCCAAGAGAGAATGGTACTTCCGCCACGATAAGATTATGGATTTCTTTTTGGTGCAAAGCTTTCTCGGCGAGAGTGAGGAAGCTAAAAACCGTCTCATTGACCACATGGACGACCCCCGTTTTCGTGGTGTCTACTTTTTGCTAGCAACCTTACTCCCGTTAGATGCTGCCAAAGAACTGAAGGAAAAATTAGTTCAATACGCCGCCGATACCAAAGACCATACTGTGAGTGATACCTTCGTGCAGTTGTTGCGGCCAAGGTCGTGATATTAATTCGTAATTAATAAAGAGACTTATAGGCTGAGGGCAAATTCTTGATTCAATTAAAATGAGTCTTTAATACTCGTGAATGAGTCTTTGAACTGGATGAATCCACCTCTGAACTCCGTTAACGAGTCTTTGAACT
>NZ_JBDNJQ010000322.1:0-2996 GCF_051172895.1 Nostoc sp. CALU 1950
CTGCTAAATTGTTCAAGCTAGTAGCGACATTGGGATGGTCGCCAGCAAACAGGCGCTTTGTCATTGCCAAAGCATCAATGTAAAGAGGTTCGGCTTCGTTGTACCGCCCTTGGCTTTTGTAGAGTACTGCTAAATTGTTCAAACTAAAAGCGACATAGGGATGGTCGCCAGCAAACAGGCGCTTTGTCATTGCCAAAGCATCAATGTACAGAGGTTCGGCATCACTGTAGCGTCCTTGGCTTTTGTAGAGCAAAGCTAAATTGTTCAAGCTAGTAGCCACATTGGGATGCTCCCCAGCAAACAGGCGCTTTGTCATTGCCAGGGCTTCAATGTACAGAGGTTCGGCATCACTGTAGCGTCCTTGGCTATTGTAGAGGTAAGCTAAATTGTTCAAGCTACCAGCCACATCTGGATGCTCCCCAGCAAACAGGCACTTTCTCATTGCCAGGGCTTCAATGTACAGAGGTTCGGCATCACTGTAGCGTCCTTGGCTATCGTAGAGACCAGCTAAATTGTTCAAGCTAGTAGCCACATTGGGATGCTCCCCAGCAAACAAGGACTGGCAAACATTTACGCAATCTTCACTCCAAGGTTCTGCTAATTTATATAATCCCTGTCCTTCGTAAAATCTTGTTATCCCCACAAATACCCAAATTACTTCATCGCTAGGAACTGATGCTAGAGAAATTATCTGTGCTTCTTTTGCTTCTTTTATCTCTGCAATTATACGTTTACCCAAGTCTTCGATATGGAGAACAATATCTCTGAGGTTTTCAATCTGCTCAGAAGTGGGTGAATGAGGAAGAATTTGAGCAAAGCCTATCATCGCAGTGGCGAAGGTTGTTTCCAAAACTGATTGTATTTTGCCAGCCTTGGCTAACTCCTCTTGCAAAAACCACCGCACTAAGGCATGAATTTTATGACATCCTGCTCTTTCTTCTACCTGTTGCAGCAAGTTGCGCCCGTAAAGTTGCTTTTTAGCTGCGTTTAATTCATCTTCTGACCAAGTTAGCTGTCTTTCTTCCTGATTTTCTGCTTCCCCTCCACCTGTCGCTACCAAAATAACCAAATCCCAAAGAATCAGTGCAGGAGAAAATAAACTCAAAAATCTTCCTAGTTGTTGCGCCAGTGGGTCGAGTTCTTCCCAAGTTAAAGCAAAGGCGGCTTTGACTCCCAGTTGAGTGGAGTTGAGAGTTTCCCGGTCTTGTAAAGCTGCTTCTGCTAATTTACGTTCTTGCAATCGCCCAAACATGATATCTAAAGATATGTCCGGGTCGCGTACTAAATAACCTCCCACTAACTCTATCCCCAAGGGCAAATATTCCAGACATTCACATATTGCTGTTGCAGCTTGTGGTTGGTTTTCGACTCGCTTATCTTTTTCGCCCAACAGTCGTTTTAACAGTTCTAAGGCTTTACCTGGTTCTTTTTGGGGTGAGAGAACATCTAAGGGAATCTCTTGAATAAAATTTGGGTCTAAATGCCGCAGTCGAGTAGTAATTAAGACTTGGAAGCGGTTATCATCGGGAACGACTTGGCGAAGGTTGTCTAAATCAGTTACGTCATCGAAGACGATTAAAATCGGCAAGGGAGAGTCGGGATATTTAGACCAACACCAGGCGACTTGTTCTTTAAGGCTTAAAAATCTTCCTCCTAATTCTTGGGGAATCTCAAAACCTAACTGCAACTGAAAAAACTCTAAAACTTCGGCGGCGAGATTGGTTTCTCTGTCGTTAAACCAGGTAATCCCGCCATAATCTTGTTCATATCGTCTGGCGTATTGGGTAGCTAATTCAGTTTTACCCACGCCACCCATTCCCGCTATTGCTACATAATTTCTGCGCTGCAAGTCTTCATGCATCATTGTCAGTTCCGTTTCTCGCCCGACGAAATGGACGGAACCGCGATAGGGGATATATTTTGTGGGAGTTAACTGTTTTTGCCCCTCAATAATTTGAGTGCCAATGGAAGCTTGACCACCAGGAGCGACGTAAACACCAATTTTTTCGGCAAACTTCCCAGAGTCTTCAGGCATACATAGTTAAATCTCAATACGGTTTGGTTAAGGGCTAATTGTACAAAATTGTGGGTTTTTTAGACGTGGTAAATTGGGTTTTTTAGACGCGATAAATCGCCGTCTCTACAAGGGGTTTGGTCTTGTCTGAACTGTATTGAGTTAAATTTTACTGTTCACAAAAACTGAAAGACTTCTCTGCAAACCTCTCTCCGAAAGGTCGAGAGGCTTTGAATCTTACTCCCCTTCCCTACAAGGGAAGGGGTTGGGGGTTAGGTCACACGATAACTAATAACTGCTGATAATTTAAAAGGACATATTTTCAATATTTCCTGTTCCACCCGGCATAACAACCTGACCAATCTTGTCTGCTAATTTCTCTAGGTTAGGCATAGCCAGAATTTCTGCAAGTTTAGGATTTGGTTCTGCTTTTGCTGCTTCTACCAATTCTTTGACTACTTGAGCCACTTCAGGATTAGCTTTAGCCGCAGATTCCACTTCTAGTACAGCTTTGCCATAGTCCAGTGGTTGCTCTGGCGCTTTCTCAATAGCAACTACAGTCTGGGGAGACTGTTTTTTGAGGGTGACGAGAAACTTACCAGTCTTATCCCATAAAGCCTCACCTACTTTTTCGCCCGTTTTTTCTAAGGCTTTGGTGGCTATTATAGTGCCAACAGCGATCGCCGCAGTTTCAAGTATCATATCCTGCCTTGACTATGTGTATCTTATTTACTTATTACCACACCGCTTTTGTTATAAATTTCGCAATTAAGTTAAAAAAACCTAGATTATCACCACTAACATTGCGCTTTAAGTTACTAAAATAATGAGTTTAGTTACCACCACTACGATTTTTGTTACAAACATCATTATTTTTGTTACATTGTTACAAATTTAGTTACTAAAATAACGAGTTTAGTTACCACAACTACGATTTTTGTTACAAACATCATTATTTTTGTTACATTGTTACAAATTTAGT
>NZ_JBDNJQ010000323.1:0-2955 GCF_051172895.1 Nostoc sp. CALU 1950
TTAACATATTTTGGGCTGTTTTTATCGGATTTTTCTTAACATTCAACACTTTTGGGATTAAGGTAATTGATACTCAGGGTAATGTCCTCGTAGATTTACGAAATAACTCTTTAAGTCAAGCCAATTTCTTAGACGAAGTAGTTACCAGCACTGCTAGTAGAGGAGCGCATTTAGTCGATTTAGTAGATGTAGAAAGCAAACAACAAGTTCTCGAAGTGGTCACAAATGGAATCAAATCATCAGCAGGACTTTTGGGAGGAATTATCATTGGTAAATTAGTAGACGATACTCTAATACAAAAAATTGCTGAGGGTTCCTCAAAACAACTGATTGTCCACAGAGAAAATCGTGTAATTGCAACAACCTTGTTGGTAGCCAAAGATGGAACTTGGGAATTTCCTAATCCTAATTTACCTGCTAAACAAATCACTATTGATCACAAAAACTATTTAGCTAAAAGCATCATATTTAGAGGAGTAAGTCAGTCTTTAACAACCACAGTGTTGTATCCTACCTCGCTTCTAGAGGTTGCCCAATGGAACTTATGGACGCATCTAGGATTGTTGTTTTTGTCGGGAAGCAGTATTGTGGCAGTTATTGGGTTTTTAATTGCACAAACTATTACTCGTCATCTGCAAGCTGTTACACAAGTGGCACAACGAGTCACCCAAGAATCTAATTTTGATCTGCAAGCTCCTGTAACGACTCAAGATGAGGTGGGAATCTTAGCGATTGCTTTTAACCAGTTAATTCAACAAGTAAAGCGACTATTAGCAGAACAATATGAGGCGAAACAAAAGTTAGAGTTTTATAGCCAAACACTAGAAGAAAAAATAGAAGAACGAACCCAAGCACTACGACAAAAAAATATTGCTCTCAAGGAAACTTTACAAGAACTTAGGCATACCCAGTCTCAATTAATCCAGAATGAAAAAATGTCTTCCTTGGGGCAATTAGTTGCTGGTATTGCTCATGAAATCAACAACCCAGTTAATTTTATCTACGGCAATCTTAAGCATACTGATGATTACACACAACAGTTGTTGTGGTTACTTCAACTTTATCAAAAACATTATCCCTACCCAGAAACAGAAATTCAAAAAGCTAAAGAAGAAGCTGATATTGAATATTTAACAGAAGATTTGCCTAAAATGTTGACTTCCATGAAGATTGGAGCCAGTCGCATCCGGGAAATTGTCCTTAGTTTACGAATATTTTCTCGTTTGGATGAAGCCGAGTTTAAAACTGCTGATATCCATGAAGGGATTGACAGCACTCTATTAATTTTACAACACCGGATTAAATCCCAAAGCGATCGCCCTCAAATCACAGTGATTAAAGAGTATGCTGACATCCCTAAAATTCAGTGCTTTGCAGGACAATTGAATCAAGTATTTATGAACATCTTGGCAAATGCTATTGATGCTTTAGAAGAGGCTTTTCAAAATGGGCTTTGTTCAGACCCGATAATTCGTATTTCTTCAGTGCAGGTGAATGAAAATGTAGTTATTCAGATTGCTGATAATGGCACAGGGATTCCAGAAGCAATCCAATCACATCTATTTGACCCCTTTTTCACCACTAAACCTGTTGGCAAAGGTACTGGTATGGGATTATCAATTAGCTACCAAATTATTACTGAAAAACATGGTGGCTCGTTACAGTGCGTTTCATTACCGGGACAGGGCGCAGAGTTTATAATTACAATCCCAATTCGATAGTTGATTTGGGATAATAGTTCTATAAAATTTCTTTTTTCAACATTTTTGAGGGTTCTAAGTCCCTGGCTTATAACAAGCGACAAGTTTTGAGGTGGGATTAAAATCCCCAGACGCTCACGGACTTGCTAATGCAAAACTTAATTACAAATTACGAATTACGAATTACGAATTACGAATTACGAATTATTTTAATCTTCGTTATTTTCTGCAAAATTGATTTGTTCGTAAAGGTCGCGCAATTCAATTTGAAAATCAACCGTTTGCAGTGATAAAGTTGCAGATTCATGTTCAAGTTCAGTGAATGACCATTGATTTTTCGCAGTTTTTACATAGTGCATCACGTGATACTGATATTGGTCAATTAAAATATATTCCTTGAATTCGGGAATAGAACGATAATAAAGAAACTTATCGCCTTGGTCATAATTTTTAGTCGATTTAGATAAAACTTCAGCAATTAACATCGGGTTCATAACTGTTGTTGTGCTAGTTCCCGTATAAATAGGTTGTCCTTCAATCACCATTACATCAGGATATGTATGCTGCCGATAACGGGGTATCCATAAACGTACATCACCAATATAAACATCATATTTCTTGCCTCTCAAACCAAACTTCAAATAAGCATAAAAGTTGCCTGCAATTTTATTATGATTTGTAGTGCCACCCGTCATTGGTACAATTTCTCCATCACGGTATTCGCTTTTATATTCTGCCTTTTCTTCAAGTTCTAAATACTCTTCAGGTGTGTAATAGAATTTTTTGGTTTCTAACTGCATAAAAATACAACCTATGATTGTGGGATTTGCTCATCTTTTATATTTATGTTGTACGCCAATAAATCCCATTTTCTCGCTGCATTAACTGGCAAGCAATCAACTCCCGTCGCAGTGTGGCGCAGTCTAAGATGGTAGCGTTTGAGAATATCATTTACCAAACTTTCAGGGTAGTTGACTCCTACATCAAACTAGTTTGCTAACCACTTAAGAATAACTAGACGCTTTTTCCGACTAGTAGTCTGTCAAATTCATTTTGACGGTTAGACGCGGTTAGAGAGACGCGATAAATCGCCGTCTCTACAGGGAATTTATCTATCAATTATTTATTGACAGACTACTAGTAGGAATTTCTTTGAGGAGGTGGTTGCATAACTAACTTCTAATTAGATAGATGTCTAATTAGAAGTATATCTAATTGAAAAGCTAAGATCCCCGACTTCTTTAAGAAGTCGGGG
>NZ_JBDNJQ010000324.1:0-2933 GCF_051172895.1 Nostoc sp. CALU 1950
GCATCCTTCGACCAAGCGCTGAAAATTCAACCTGATAATCATGAAGCTTGGAACAGTCGAGGCAAGGTGCTAGGAAATTTAGAACACTATGAAGAAGCGCTTACCTCCTATGACCAAGCATTGAAATTTAAACCTGATTATGATGAAGCTTGGTATGACCGCGGATATGTTCTTTACAACTTAGGATGTTATGAAAAAGCTATAGTGTGTTTTGAGAAAGTACTGAAAATTCAACCTGATAATTACAAAGCTTGGAATAATAGAGGCTATTTACTGCTTAAAAAATATTCTAATCACGGAAGAGTAGCTATTTACGAAAAAGCCTTAGATATTGGTTTAACTTTACATAACTTTTATAATCAACAATTTTTGAAAGAAGACTTAAAACTTTATGAAGAAGCTCTTAGTAACTTCAATAAAGCACTTGAATTTAAGTCTGATTTTGAACTAAGCTGGGCAAATAAAGGTTATACATTGTATTACTTGGGTTTTTATGAAGAGGCGCTTGCTAGTTGCAACAAAGCTCTTGAATTTCAAACTAATGACTATATAACTTGCTTTAATAAAAGCTTTACTCTTATAAAACTAAGGCGTTATCAAGAAGCTATTACTAGCATAAATAAAGGTTTGAGAATTAAACCTGATAATCATATTGGTTGGTATAATAAAGCTCGATGTTATGCACTGATAGGTAATAGTAGACGAGCAATAAAAAATTTAAAAATTGCAATTAAGTTAAATTTTGAAGAAAGTCGAAATACGGCAAAAAATGATCCAGATTTTCGTACTATTTGGGGAAATAAAAAAATTCACTTTTTGATTGAATAATATAATAAAAGAGGATATCTGGTTGCAAGCAAAAACTTAGGTTTGACATTTTTATTTTTGTGCTTTAGTTCCTTGGTTTTCTCACTTAAAGTGGATGCTTGAGTGGTTCATCCGAAATACTGCCTTTGATTTTATTCTCTCCAGATGTACGGTGCTTTTTCAAAAATCAAATACTAAAACACCGATTCAGTATTCAGAGTTATGACGAAAAAGCCCGGTTTCTTTGGGTTGCAACAAGGAAAATTTGGTTTTAAAAGGCGTAAAAATCGGATGTCTCAGTCTTGTGTTTTATTACTGAATCGGTGTTCTAGCCACGAGTCTGTGGCGACTAAGATGAAAACGCATTAGCGTTAAAGGAAAATTTACTGCAATATTTACTGTATTGTTCCACTGTATTCCATTTCAAGTTAAAGTAAATGCAGTAATTTTTTACAGTATATAGAGCAGTAAAATGACTGTTATCTGTTTTGCTAACTTAAAGGGGGGCGTAGGAAAATCAACCACTGCTGCCCATTTCGCCTACTGGCTAGGCATTGTCAAAAAACGGAATATAGCGGTAGTCGATGCGGATGGTCAAGGTAGTACATCAATGTGGTTGGAGGGATTGAACTTAAGTATTCCTTTTTACCGCATTACTGACCCCGATACCCTGGCAGAAGAAATTCCCAAGATCGAGAAAGAAGTAGATTACTTAGTCGTGGATAATGCAGTGAATTTAGGTGAAGCCACCAGATGTACATTAATTACTGCAATTTTTGCAGTAATTCCAGTTACCCCCTCTGGCTTGGATTTAGTATCAGCCGCCGCCGCCGTCAGGATAGTCCGCCAAATTCAGAAAGCCAGAAGTGGGTTGCCCCAAGCTGGCATTTTTATCAATAGGGCAATTAAAAATACTAAGTTGCTCAAGGAAGCACAGGAACTACTAAACCAGCTAGAAGGTGTTACTGCCTTCAAGCAAGTAATTTACCAGCGACAGGCGATCGCAGATGCCTTTCTCCAGAAAACTACAGTGTGGGGCATAAAAAGCGCACAGGATGGGGCAGCTGATTACCAAAAATTGTTTAACGAGATTTTGAGGTTGGCGAAATGACCAAGAGAACTCGAAATGCTCTGACTGAATTAGTGTCACAATTCTCCTTTGATGACCTAACAGCTGAACCTACGGAAAAACCAAAACCTCGTTCTCGTCCATCGCCAAAGGCATCTAAAAAGCAAAGCCAAAAAACAGAAGATAATCTAAATTTACTGGAGAAAATAAAGCAGCAGCAACCCACAGAAACAACCCGTATAACGTTGGATTTAGCTCCAGAAACTTACGAGCAATTGAACCAGCTTGCTGAATATACGGGAATGACGAAAGCCAAGCTGCTCAGGGCTTTGATTCAAGAAACTGCAAAATTACTGCAAAAATCACAGTAATTTTTACAGTAATAAATTCCATAATAATTGCATATAATGGCTTTATAGAATGCCTTAGTGTGGTAGTAACTAGTGAACGCTGGAGAAGGATCACTTTGTTCACTTCTGCCAATAACGCTATACCTATCACTAATTACAGTTCCTTTCCCAGAATGGTTTCTTGCATTGAACTAGGCGCTCGTTGAGATTACTGTTCTTTTGCCTGAGTGCTTCATTTTCTGCTTTCAGATTCTCCAAGTTCTTGCGTTCTTGTTGAAACTGCTTGAATTTGTCTAGCTCACTCTTAAAAGTGTCGTTTTCTTGACGTAGTTGCTGATTCTCACTTCTCAACAATTCAAACTCCTGAGTGTTTAAGAATCGCTGAGTTACCGTTTCTCTAATCGAATTGAATATCACACCAAGTATAACGAGAGCAGTAATGCTTGCAACAAGATATAAAATTGCCTTGAAAATTTGCTCTGATTCTTTTTGTTGTGCGGCTGCTTTAACTCTGTTTATATCTATCAACGTTTGAATTGCTTTCACTTCCGTCGCAACTATTTCCTGTGCTGCCTCAATTGATATCCCCTTGGTTTTAGCAAGTCCTTGAATAAATAGACTCAGTAACTTGTAGTACTCTTCCCAGGTTGCACAGGGTAAGCTCATCTAATTTGGTATAAAAAATACTTGACAAATAAACAAAAACA
>NZ_JBDNJQ010000325.1:0-2906 GCF_051172895.1 Nostoc sp. CALU 1950
GAGTTAGTGTAACTAGATATGTAAAGTTTTGTATTAGGATTCAACATTTCTGGTTCAGAACATATAAAAGTTCTTCCAAGAAAAGACTTAAATAATATAAATAAACTCTGGTTAAAATATAGCAATGGGCGGTTTGGATTTAGCGTTCAAAAACGCATTTGGAAACGTCTTGGAGGCGGTTCAGATACAACTTATAATAGTGAAGAAATACAAGAAAAATTTGGTGATGAAGTTGGCTGGCGGAAAGAAGGAGATTGGGTATATTACTCGGATATTTACTACTCGCGGACAGCACCATCTGGGCATCTTCCAATATGTTTAATGCTAAACTCAGAGAAATCTGAGCGATGTGATATTGATTTTGAAATACTAGAAGTCATTGTTGGGCGTATATCATGACTATTCGTGAAACTGCGATCGCAAAATTGCAGCAAATTTCTGAACTACTCTTGCAAGAAGTGACCAATTTCATTGATTTTGTTATCCACAAACATCAAGTTAAAATTGCTGACAGTCAGCCTAATGAAACGCTTGTAGAAAAATGGTTACAATGGTTTGAGGCTGTGGATTTCCTAGACGTATCTCCACCTGAATCAGTCAGCAACTATCAGCAACTACCTACTCAAAAAGTATCGCCAACAAAGGCTAGAGCTATGATCCTGTGCGATGCAGAAGTCGTTCTGGCTTTTGATCAACAAACAGCCTGTTAAACTCTGCAAAGGAAAGGCAAAGAGATTTGTAAATGGAATTTGAATGGAATCCAGATAAAGCGACATTAAACCTTGAGAAACATGGTGTTTCTTTTCAGGAAGCTGCAACCGTATTTAATGACCCGCTATCCATAACTTTTCCTGATCCTGACCACTCCGTTAGAGAAAGTCGCTACGTTATTATTGGCTTATCTAGGTTTGAACAACTTTTAGTTGTTGCACATACTGATAGAGGGGAAAAGATACGAATTATCAGCGCCCGAAATGCTACCCGTCAAGAGAAGAGGTTTTATGAACAAGGAAGTTGAAAACGAAATGGAAGATGAATTACGTCCTGAGTACGAGTTCGCTCAAATGGCAAGCGGGGTTAGAGGTAAATATGTTGAACGGTATCGTACAAAAACGAACCTAGTACTTTTAGCTCCCGATGTTGCCCAAGCTTTTCCCAACGATGAAGCAGTGAATGAGGCATTAAGGTTGTTAATCCAGGTCGCCCAGCGCCAGCAGCCTAACACAACGACCTGATCTGGATCAGATCAGATTATTTGAGCAAATTTATGAAGGGGCAATCATTGAGACAGCAGGCAGGTAATCTGATAGAGAATTATTCAGATGGTAAACTAGCAGAATAAAATTTTTTGCAGAAGTAATTGTGATGGCTATTCGTGAAACTGCGTAGGCGTAGCCCGTCGTAGACATCGCTTTTGGTGCTGCTTTGATTTCCCCACAATCAGATAAGACTGATATCTTTAAGGTAAATAATTATCATCTAGTAATTGAACAAGAGTGTAAGGACACTTTTCTAGAAAAATAGTTAAATCGGTTTTAATTTTCACAAAATCAACCGCACTTTGATAAATATTCTCTAAATCATCCTGTAACTTGTTTATTAAATTCGTCGTTAAATGATTATTTAAGTCATATCTAAAGGTTTTGATTTCTCCAATCCAATGACGATAGTTTCTCTCATATTCTATCTGCCAATATTGGATTAATAATATATGAATAATAATTTGCCTTAAAAGACCTTTGGCTTTAGCTAAATCTCTTTTGCCCAAACTGATTAATTCCTCAATTAAGTTTTCTAAATCAAGTTGGTTAAACTGTTTTTGTTTTAATAATTCAATAGTTTTTTCTAACCATAAATTCTCATCGGTTTCATAAAGTTGCTTTAAGTTGGTAGTAATTGTCATATTTTTACCTTCTACCTACATTCCATAATATGATCATATACAATTATAAATTTATAGATGCAAACCAACAAAATACAGATAAATTGTTAAGTTGTGCAATAATTCCTAAGTGACTCTACATTATGAAAAATATTGGGTTGACGCAAGGAAAAATTACAGTTACAAAAAGCGCGACTTTAGAAGAGTTCTTAAAACTTCCATACATTGAAGAGTCACCAGCTTGGGAATATATTAACGGAGAGGCAATTCAGAAACCTATGGGAGGAGGTAAACACAGTTTATTGCAAAAACGTTTAGTTGCAGTAATTGATCCGTTGGGCAGTAACTACGAAGCCTTTCCTGAATTACGCTGTACCTGCGGTAATCGTTCAGTAGTTCCTGATGTGGTTGTGATCTCTACCAATCAAATACCACTGGATGAGAGTGGTGATATTATTAGCAGCGGGATTGATTTTGCACCCCCTTGGATCATCGAAATTCTTTCCCCTGCTGAAAGTCAAACGGAAGTAACTGGCAATATTTTACACTGTTTGAGAAATGGCAGTCAGCTAGGATGGTTGATTGATCCAAGTGAACGTTGTATTTTAGTTTATCAACCTAATTCTTTACCAGATTTGTTAGCAGGACAAGATATATTACCAGTGTTAGAAGATTTAAATTTGACGCTCTCTGTTGATGAATTTTTTGCTTGGTTACAGCGAAAAATTTGACATCACTGGATTTGTGCAGAAACTCACAAGATGTAGTCAAACTTGGTGAAAGCGCCAAACACATAACATTATGCGTAATTTCACATCATCGGTTGTTGTGACATCAATTCTATAACGGTGCAAGCCAAGCGCAATCCACCAGCCAGAAGGTATTCTGACAAAAAGCGATACCTACGGTAAGCAGCGCTAACGCATTGTATCTTGCTGCAAAGGTACTGAATCACAGCGTCTTCTGTAAGATATAGCAATCCTAAATGAGTTGTGAAAATGCGCGATGTCCAGATCCCCGACTT
>NZ_JBDNJQ010000326.1:0-2900 GCF_051172895.1 Nostoc sp. CALU 1950
AGACGCGATGAATCGCTAAGGCAAGAGACGCGATGAATCGCTAAGGCAAGAGACGCGATGAATCGCTAAGGCAAGAGACGGCGATTTATCGCGTCTTTGTATTTCTACCACAGAGATTCAAGGACAGGAGCATTGCAGAAGTTACACCAGCTATGTCATATATGGAGATTGTTGTTTAATTGTTTTATGTCTATTCAAGTCTACGGAATTCCCAATTGCAGCACTTGCAAAAAAGCTTTAACGTGGCTCCAACACAACAACATTGACTATGAGTTTATCAACACCAAAGATACTCCGCCAACCCATGAGATGATTCAAAACTGGGTAAAGTCATTGGGTTTTGCTCCTATGCGAAATACCTCTGGTCAATCCTACCGCGCTTTAGGAGATCAAAAAAAGATTTGGACTGATGAACAGTGGATTGACGCATTCACTCACGATGCAATGCTTCTCAAACGTCCACTTTTTGTCAAAGATGGAACAGCTGTGCTAGTCGGCTTTAGAGATGAGGCAGTAGTTCAAGAAAAATTAGGACTTTAGTCAGGGAGCAACGCTCTAACAGTGAAATCGGGGTTAAATTATCAATTACATTGCTGCATCAAGCCGAAGGACAGAAGGTAGGATTAAAGAGGGTTTTAGCCTAGTTAGTTTTCTTCATATAGTTCAGGCTTTTCCATTTCCAGTCATTTTACTTATCTCAAACAAACCTAGCTAAATTAGGATTTACGCATAAAGATTCTCTGGAAAAATTGGGTGCAAATTTTACTATTAACGCTGCCAATCATACATTAATCGTCCATGACGATCACGCACAAGTTCCCAGTCTCCACGACGATATCGTTGTCCTTTATAACCTATGGAACGATAGCGCCGTCTATAATGATGTCGTCGATTCCGCTGGCGTTGATAATAATATCTTCCAGTCCGTTGCCGTCTATGATAACGTCTTCGATTTCGTCGTCGAGCTAACAAAAGTTCTTCACTTTGCTCTCCAACTAAATTTGTCTGCGCGTCAATATTCTGTTCATTGAGAACATGATTTGGAGTATTATCCTTAGCTTCAGCCAAAGCAGGTGGATAAATGAAGGCTAATAACAGGAACGCAATTGAGGATAGCTTTTTGAAACGATTCACGTCTTTGCTTTTCCTAAACTATTGGTAATCTATTTATTTAATACTTAAGTTGAGTAATTATATCGTTCATGATTTACAAACTTGATTAGTGCAAATGTAATAAAAGTACTTATATTAAATGTTAAAAAGTTCAAGTTTAGAAACTTTGGCAGGAGCAGTAATTAATCAAACTAATACCAATTTAATGTGAAGTTACACATATCTTGATCCCCCTAAATCCCCCTTAAAAAGGGGGACTTTGATAGATGTTTTTCCGGTTCCCCCTTTATTAAGGGGGGCTAGGGGGGATCGAATTCTATGCAGCTTCATAAAAAATTGGTATAACTCATTTCTATCAAGTGAAATCCAGATTAATTAGTAGTGTCTTATACCTGCTGCTTTTTTTGTCAAGTAATTTACTCATGTTGCTGACTCTGTGCTGGTCAAGCGTTTTGTAGCTTTGTAGCAGGTAGACTGTCATAATTCTTCGGTTTCACACCGCACGGTGTTGCAGTATTTAGGAGCGGTAGCAGAAATTATCCACACACTGACTTTTCCCGTTATCTATCTCCCAATACGCTTTAGTTAAGGGTTATTGGTGTAGATGATTGGTTTTTAAGACGCGATAAATCGCGTCTCTACATGAGGATTTCTTTCTAACTCACTCAGCACGCTATCACCAGCAACCATGTCTTTGGGATAACGATTTGTAAGCCAAGGCATCTGCTCAAAGTCTCGTATGTCGCTAATGGATGGGGTAGTACTTGGGATTGCCTTGCGGTTACTTTTAAATTTTGTAATGCCAACTAAAAGATTATTCGTTTTTTGCGTAAAGCACAAAGCTTGAGGTGAATAGTATTATATAAAGGTATTTAATATGATTAAACTGGGGACAACAGTAAAAGTCCCCTATATATCTCAAAAACTGCTCTGGCTTTCGTCTAGAGCAGTTTTATATTGCACGGTAAAAGCCAGATTTTGAACTGCACCAAATAGTGAATCATCTAATATTATATCTGGCAGCGTTTACGTGAAGTACACCTGTAGGGGCACAGCATATTCTCTACAACTATGCAGTTTTACTATTCTCATCTGAGGCTTGTTCTGTAACATTTTTCAAGCGGCTTGACCTGATTTTGCGGATGCGATCGCTATTGCGAACACCACCAGCCATCTCATATTCACGGCTGTCTTTGCCGTACTTGATTGCAACCACCATTAGCATTTTCTCAGAAAGCTGACTCAAGTTTTTTTCCATCTCTTCAATTTCAGTTCTAGAAGAGTCAACCACAGACAGAGCGGTATTATAAACATCAAGTTTGTTACGTAACTGCTCAATTGACTCAATCAGTTTTTCCAGATTATGATTTTCATCAAATTTAATGCTTGGAACAATCGACTTTAGTCCGGCGGATCTTAACTGAGCTTTTTCTAAAATGCGGGATGTGCGTTTTAGACGAGACATAAATTTATTTCTTTAAGATACTTCTAGAGCTAGCTTGCCTTAGTTAAACCATATTCCGGTTCAGGGTAACTCACAATTTTTTTTGATAAACTTTTCAGGTAATACCAGTAATTTTCCGGTATTTTATAACTCGATATTGATTTTTATACGAATAATTATTTAAGTTATATAAAAGTTTTAAGGGAGACTGTTCCTGGGAACTCAAAGACCGCTCCTGGGAACTCGAAGACCGCTCCTGGGAACTTGAAGTACCGCTCCTGGGAACTTGAAGACCGCTCCCGTGTACTTGAAGACCGCTCCCGTGTACTTGAAGACCGCTCCC
>NZ_JBDNJQ010000327.1:0-2890 GCF_051172895.1 Nostoc sp. CALU 1950
TATCTCCTTTTACATTCTCCCTTATTTTGTATATCTTCCAAAAGTGGATGCTCCCGCCAATTGCCAATTATCGGTGCAGCATATTTCAAAACTTTGAATAAGTTACCAATATAAGGTGCAGTTACTCTCAGCCATTTGGCAGGTTCATTTATTTCATATAAACCACCTTCTTGGGTGGGATGCCAACAGCCCGGTGCTTGGCAATAGAGTTGTAAATCTAATTTCTGTCCAGTTAGATTCTTTTGCCAAGCTTTAGCATCACGGGGACGCAACACAAAGATATTGGGACAGTGAGCATCTATGATTGCTTGTTCGCGACGGAATGCATTGGTAAATCCCCGTTGCGTCAGTTCTAGGAGATTTTTGAATTCATCGAGAATTACTGCTTGTCCGTCAACAACTGTTTTTTCTAACTGGTCAATGCGTTCTAGCACTGCATTTTGAGTATTCCAGTTTAAGCCATATAAGAGTTCTGGCACTGAAACATCTTCCATCGCTTCTGGACATTCAATTGTGCCTTTCTTTTTTTCCCAGCGTTGCGATAGTTGTTTATAGTCAAATTCGTGGGTACATGGTTGACCATTATGACCAAAACATGGAATTGTGCGTTGAATGTCTAATCCGGGAAACCTGGCGAGAGTGAGTTCCATGCCATCTCGAAGTAGGACAAAGAAATTTAGCGGGTTAGGGCCTCGCACTGTTAATTTAATATAGCGATCGCTTTTAACAGCTTCCACTAATGCTAAATGTTCTTGCTCATAAGCAAATAAGACACCGTTACGCCAATGAATGCCAGTTGTGAAGCGGTGTTGACGCGCAATAAACCAAGTGGGAATCCCCGCAGGAATAGTATTGAGTTGAAATTTCATCGAAATTTCATGGCACTCACCTGTTTGTTTAATTTGCTGCCATTTCTGTTCATAATTAGGCGCGTCGAGGGGCAAACGTTCCACAACCAGACTGAGATCCCGGTTTTCTTGAGTGCGGTAGGAAAGATCAAAACGCTCCATGAGGTGCAAAAAGTGATCTCGCATTGATGGCTCTAAGTCTCTCCAAAGTTGAGCCATTTCCTGACGGGTGAAAATGCCCTTGCGGTTGATTACATCTTCGCTTTCTAGTACTTTGCTGATATATTCAGTTACCCACTGGGGCTTGAGGATAACGGTATCGTTAAGTTCTTCGTTGTCTTGGAAGTAGAGAATTTCACCTAATTCATGCAGCCATCGCGCTAGCACTTCCTTGCTGATGTCAGCAACTTGGGACTCAGCCATGATGTCCCACAATTGCTGTGGTGTGATTTGTTTTTTCGGCTGGGTGCGGATGGCATTGGCAGCATTTAGCCAAGTAGTAGGCCAGATTTCACCCATTAAGGGTAATTTGGCGGCTGCTTCAGCAATTGCTTGCCGCAGTTCTCCAACGCCTCGGCTGATTTTAGAGCTAATTTTACAGTGTTCAATAATCTGGGGGTACTTGCGGCGTAACTCAGCCAGGGGAAGGTCTGCATCTCGCTCATCGATGTGGGTGGCGACGAGTAAAATCGGGGATTCCGGAGCTAAGGCTTTGATAGTATCCAGCCAGTAGTAGAGTTTACCTTGCTCAAATCCCAGTCGAGCATTCCAGGCAAGTAAGAATAGGGAACGGTTGGTGAGAAAGAATTGATGGGTAGCATGATAGATTTCCTGTCCACCAAAATCCCAGGTTTTCAGATGCATTGTAGTACCTGCTTTGCTGGGATGGCTTAGATCGAGCCATTTAATTTCAATACCGTGAGTGGTGGATTCTTGAGTGTCGAACTCTTCACCGCGTAATGCTCTTAATAAGGATGTCTTACCTACACCTCCTTCACCGACGACTAGCAGTTTAGAAACCCACTGCCGTAGGCTACCCTCTAAGCGTTTACGAAGATAGGTCAAAATTGCCTGCGTTCCCTGCTCGACAATCTCAGGCGGCGGCGAGGTCAATTGTTGATTGTTATAGAGGGATAGCCTTCTCAAGTTAGAGAGTTGGCTGATTTCTAGCGGCAGGCTACTGAGTTGATTATCAGAGAGGTATAACTCAGTCAAGTTGGAGAGTTGGTTGATTTCTGGCGACAGGCTGCTGAGTTGATTGTTATGGAGGTATAGCACTGTCAAGTTGGAGAGTTGGCTGATTTCTGGCGGCAGGCTGCTGAGTTGATTGTTATCGAGGTATAGCCTTGTCAAGTTGGAGAGTTGGCTAATTTCTGGCGGCAGATTGCTGAGTCGATTGTTATCGAGGTATAGCTCAGTCAAGTTGGAGAGTTGGCTGATTTCTGGCGGCAGACTGCTGAGTTGATTGTTTGAGAGGGATAGCGTTGTCAAATTGGAGAGTTGGCTGATTTCTGGCGGTAGGCTGCTGAGTTGATTGAAAGAGAGCAATAGCCTTGTCAAATTGGAGAGTTGGCTGATTTCTGGCGGCAGGCTATTGAGTTGATTGTTATAGAAGGATAGCGTTCTCAAGTTGGAGAGTTGGCTGATTTCTGGCGGCAGGCTGTTGAGTTGATTGTTATGAAGGAATAGCGTTGTCAAGTTGGAGAGTTGGCTGATTTCTGGCGGTAGGCTACTGAGTTGATTGAAAGAGAGGTTTAGCTCCGTTGCCTTTTTCTTCACAGCTTTTTCTATAATTTGCAACAGTTCTTCGTTTGTCACTTAGAAACCTCATCAACTCTGTAGCGATATTTACTAAAGTAGTATATCGTAACTAAGTCTTAGACACTGGATTAGTGTGTTGATCTGCGTAAAAATGGCTGTAATGTTTAAATAGCAAGGTGCATAGGTGTAGCCCGTCATAGACATCGCTACCCTCGAAATAACATTCACTCATTAATGGAGTTCAAAGCCTCATTAACGGAGCTAAAAGACTCATTAATGGA
>NZ_JBDNJQ010000328.1:0-2876 GCF_051172895.1 Nostoc sp. CALU 1950
TAACAGGTTATATAAGCTATCATGTCTGCAATGAGCTTTTAGATAACAGGTTTATATATGCGTTAACTAGTTAGTCGTAACCTGTTCATACTTGCATAACCTGTTAATAGTGCATATATCCACAATCATTGTCTAACAAGGGTTTCAGGTAATGGTTAGATTGGTAGATGAGTTTATAACAGTATATATGCATTATCATGTTACTACCTTAGCTAATATGTTATAAGTTTAATTTGCGTTATTAAACAGGTTAAAAGGTTTGCTTGACAGATTATAACAGTTTTACATAATAACAAGTTATTGATTTTGCCGTGTTTCCCGCGTTCGCGGTGGTGACGTTGGTGGTTTTTGACTGGCAACTGTGTTGCCGCGTCTCCCTTCTGCGATCGCTCTCCCAATTGCCAGCGCGGTTATCAGGTATTCGGCGTTCAGGCGGCGTGATGGGTGGTTATGACTGGCGACGGCGGCTTTGCCGCGTCTCCTGCTATGCCCCACAATAGTTATGCTTTGTTATTTTGGTCTGGCATAACTCCTATAAGCGCGTTTTCTATCTCATCAAGTGCTTTATCAAGCGCGTCTAACCGCTTGCGATTTTCCCACTCTTGATATGCGATCGCGACCTCTGAATCAGTTCCTAGCCCTGTGCTACTGCTGACCCTGCCTATGTGCTGGTGACAGGTATAGTCTGGGTTCTTGCCGCGCTTGACAATCCCTTTTAGCCTAGCTTTTGGGTTTCTCTTGAAAATTGGCTCGTTAGCTTGCCATTTTGCATACACATACCAATAAATTTCACCACCTTTTTTATACTGCTTTCGCACCTCATACTGATGAATCCAGACCCCAGGTTCAGACATTGGTGCATTGACTAACTGCTGTCTGATTTCCTTTAGTTGCTGAAGCTTCTCTATGATTTGGTCGATGCGTTCACCATTAGGGGTGCTAGAGGTGTCGGTCATGGCAGTTATAAAAGTTATGCTTATTGAAAATTTTAAAGCATAACTTCCATGACCGCGCTAGGCTAGGGGAGTTTGGCGGCCGCGTAACCATCCGCCAAGAGTGCGATTGCTCCTCTTGTTTTCCCAAAATCAAGAGAGAAAATCATCGCGCCCAGCCCTTTCCCAAAATTTATTCATTGGGTTTTTAGCAGCAATTTGAGTCACTGCTTTGAGCAAAGCCACTTAGTTAACTGTAGCGATCGCTAATCTCGGTCAAATAATTCCGATTAATCAGGTGTCAAATCGTTGTAGGCTGTGGATCACAGGGTCTACAGTCTGCCAATGAAAATAAATCGGCATGGACGGCTGGCTTGAGTAACTCTATGGTTAGCGTAGCTTGCCCCCATAGCGATCGCATCTCTGAGGCGGCTGGCAGCTACGCTCCATACCGCATCTATTTGGTTAGACATTTTTAATAACTAGTTTTGATATAAATAACAGGTTGCTGCAATCGACTATGGCTACCTAATGCCGCCAACTCTTGGAGACGCTGTGCGTAGCTTGCTTCCACGAAGTGGTACGGCATCGCCTACTCCCCACTCACGACCGGCACCGCTAAAATCTCGCGTCCACTGCTCCCATTTTTGGGCTAATTTACCCATGTGGACGTAAAACTGACATTTTGCCCGTATCCCTTACACAGCTTGCTTTTCGGCTGCGTCCACTGCCCCCCATTTATATATAAGATAGATAGTTGTAGCGAACTGCAAACATAAACGCTTCAAACCGCAAACAAGGCATTTTTGAAACCACAATAATTGCAAATAAGAGGGGTCTCAAAACCACAATAATTGCAAATGAAACCACAATCGCTGCAAACAAACCGCAAACATAATTTTGAAACCACATTAACTGCAAATAGGCTGTAATCTTTAGCCAGTATGGATTTTAGCTTTTTTTGGGACTCTTGGGATGAAACTGTCCAAATTAAAGAAAATTCATCATTACTTCAGTCTAAACTTAAGAGCCTTTACCAAGAGAAAGCAGCAGGTTAGTGGTACTTGCTCCCAAAAACCTAATTCATAATTAAATTGGACGGATACCGTTCAGATTAAACCACAACGTTCGGGCATAAGTGTTTGGCTAATTGGTTCATATAAATTGGACACTTAGAGAGCCATAAATGCTGTAACTCAATTCCCATAAGGGTTACGGCTTATTTGCAGTTAATGTGGTTTGAAAACCCTTGTTTGCAGTTTGAAAATTATGTTTGCAGTTTCATTTGCAAATAATGTGGTTTTGAGACCCCCCTTATTTGCAGTTAATGTGGTTTCAAAATCGCCTTGTTTGCGGTTTGAAGCGTTTATGTTTGCAGTTCGCTACAGATAGTCTGTGGACGTGAATATACCCCACTGGCTAATACTCATAATTATTGGGCTGCCAAGGCGATGCCGAAGGCGGCAAGCTACGCTCTCACTACCCCTGCCACAAACCCCGCGATCGCAAAATCCCGATTAATTCTCTACCAACTTACTGCTGCTAGCTTTTATACAATACTTGGTAGTCACCACTGAGAATAGTCGCATTTTGTATCAAGTTCTGATACCGTAGTCACGTCCTCTATATAAATAGATATTAACCATCATGACTACCAAATTCATCATGACTACCAGACCATGACTACCAAAACCCTAAATCTCCAATATATTTTTAGGCTATTGGGCCACCAGGGCAGGGCGATCGCTCCTACTCCCTCTACAGTAGCTTGACTGTATTGAACATTAGACATTAAACATTAGACATTAAACATTAGACATTAGACGTTAGGCGTTAGACGTTAGGCGTTGGGCGTTGGTCATTGGTCATTGGTCATTGGTCATTGGGTGTTGGGTGTTGGGTGTTGGGTGTTGGGTGTTGGGTGTTGGGTGTTGGGTGTTGGGT
>NZ_JBDNJQ010000329.1:0-2833 GCF_051172895.1 Nostoc sp. CALU 1950
GTGAAGCTCTACATTTCACACAGCCAGGAGAAACTAGAAGACCACCAACCGATATTCGGTGGGTAAAAGTTCTGGAGTTTTTACGCAGCAACAATCTCGCACTCAACAGCCGCAAACTCTACGAACGCGAACTCAAAAGGTTTTTGGCTTGGAGTGAGCTGCACTATCATGAACTGCGTCCACGTCATCTTGCGCTATATAAAGAATATCTCCGTGATGAAATACGGACTGATGTTGGTAAACCGCTTTCAAAAAGCAGCATTAATGCGGGAATTGCGGCACTCAAAAGCTTTTTCAAATGGATGTGTTACACGTATCCTGAAATTATTGCTACTAATCCCACACTGGGGATAAAACTGGAAAAAGTGCCACTGCCACCAGCCCAGAGTTTAACCCCAGAAGAGATGGAACGGGTTTGGTCAGCGTTGGAATTATTAGGAGAAACAAAGCAACGGGATACAGCACTAGTTCACATTCTCAGTCATGGACTCCGGGCAGGGGAAGTTGTACAGCTAAATGTTGGCTCATTTGATGGCAAGCTGCTATTTTTACCAGACACCAAAACCAATGAACCACGCTTAGTTCCACTAAAAAAAGAGAGTCGGGAAGTTTTAGCAGAGTATTTACAATTGCGCGAACAGCAGGGAGAGGTTTTGACCAGCCTTAGACCACTGATGATTTCACACCATCCTTCATACAAGGGCGAACGCTTGAGTTATCACGGCATTTACTTCGCTGTGGAAAGAATCGGTGAAATAACTCACATTGAAGATTTACATCCTCACTCCTTTCGTCACACCTACGCTACTGACTTATTGCTATTGAAAGTTGACCCCAGTCATGCACGAAAATTAACAGGACATCAAAGCGAGAAAGCGTTTCGGCGCTATACCCTTCGCAGCGAACAAGAAGCCGCGATCGCTGCTTACTATCGTGCAATCGGTGAAACTCAAGGGGAGTAAGGTATGCCAAAGCCACTCGATCCCAAGTGTCAATTATGTTCCAAACTACCAACTGCCCAAGCTAAAGTTTTACATGGAACAGCAGGGGATGGGTGTTGGAATCCACGCATTTGCCACAATCGTCGCTCATTCTATCGCCACCGCTCCCAGAAGAATTCAGCAGAAATTGATGCAATCGCAGTCGAACCACCAGCAACATATTTTGCCGTGCTGTATTTGTATAAAGAACCGGGGGATAAGCCATTGCACGCTATGTCGGCAGAACTCTGGCTAGGGCAAAAACCTGTTTGTCGTTTAGAACCAATTCACTGTTTTGGGCTAACGGCTGGCAAGATCCGCGCCTATACAGATCAGGTGTTGCAGGCTTTTGCCAGACAATATGGTGTTTCACTATATCAATATAAGGATCTGTTCGAGATTGCACCAACACATTGTCCAGTGCGCCCTTGTCCCCTGCACCCTGACTGATCGTCATACAAGCGATCGCTCCAGCCTCACTCACATTCATACTTCCCAAGATTCCAGTTTTAACCTAGCGTGGCAAAACTAACTAGAGCAAAAACTTAAACGTAGTAAATTCGTTATTATTGAAAATTTTGGTTTACCTATTTACGCCTATTTCAATCATGAAAAATCTACTCTAGCAAGTTTTACCACTCTAGGTTTTAACCCTTCCGCACCCTCCAGTCCGGCATGACACATAAAAGAGTTTGCCAAAAACCATCACCATGATTGCGGTGCAGCAAGGCAGCAAGTGAACAATCTCATGAGCTACCACATATTCCAAAACTGACAAAGGCGCATCAACTAACTGCCAATTGATGCGAATCACCCTATCTTTAGAGCAGGTTTCTCAAACTCGCTTCTGCTCTGAAAGCTTGACAGGTGTTAATTAAACACCCATCGTCACTTCATACCCGTGAAGCCCTCAATTGGATAGAGATCATCAAAGCCCGCTAAAAAATTACTAGCGTAAAGTAAATGGTAATCTTTTAGAGTGGGCGGATCTTTTATATGACCTTCCTCTTCTTCAACAAGGTATTGCTTACCGTAAAGCCGTTGATAAGCATGTATAGGAACTGGAGGCTCAAAGCCACTATCTAGTTCCTGGTAATAGTCTAATGAACAAGCTAAAGTAACTGATTGTTCCATCCGTAGACGGTCGGTAACTAACAAACCTCCGTCTGGGTGAGGCTGTAATGGTATTTTTATTGCTTCCCACCAACCGCTATACCAAAGCTCTTGTCGAATATGCCCAACCCATTCATTGTACCTATGAATTGATTCGTCCTTGTCTGGATCGCCAGTGTAGCTATCATTGTATTGAGCGATTTCCACCAAAAAGCCCCACTTTGTACGCCATTCAATATCAAAGGATCTATCGCAATAAGGTAATGGCCACGGTTTAACTAATTGAAAGCATTGTTTCTTATCACAATCAAAAAATTCACAAATTAATCCTATTGGGCATTTACTCATGGTTCCTAAAATGTCATTTGTTGTACATTTTTAATGTTGCCAGTGCCATTACACCAATTGCATTTTTGAGGCGACTGATCGCCCAACCAGCGATAGACCTTTCCCTCCCCAGCACAAGCAGAACACTGATCTAAGATTGCATCTAACACGCCACACATATATTTTTGTGCAGCTTCTTGGGTGGGATAATCAGCATGAGATTTTAAGCTTGCGCCTTTCTCTTTGGGGTGTTTTGCTGTAGCGTACCAAAATTCTGTAATGTCATCTTGGTAGGTTTGAATACTTGTAACACGGTGTTTCATTTTTATCATAAAGTTAACTAAAAAGTTGATTTAAGATATTGTTTATTTGCCCGGAAAAGCAATAAGAGCAACTGTGAGTAGCTTCATTAT
>NZ_JBDNJQ010000330.1:0-2812 GCF_051172895.1 Nostoc sp. CALU 1950
GAAGGCTTCTTAGTTGTACTGAGTTTTTTCAGAAATCAAATATGAGTCCTATAGGTGAAGAAGAATTCATAATTAAGAATCAATCACAGAACTTACGCAAAAATCGCTTTTGATATTTGTGGCAGTGTCCACTTGATATCATGTCCAGCTAATTAGTTATCATTCCCGAATCTATGCAGAAAGCCCAACAACCCCTCTTCTCTGCGGTCTTAATGATAAGTCTTTAACCGGTCACGATATTACAGTGATTGCAACTCAACTTTGCAACCTGAAAAAAGGGACGGGTAAAATACCCATCCCAGAAAATTCACTTTTATTCAATTGATAGCAAAACTTTTATTGCACTGCGGTGGGAAAAGCACCAGGTTGCACAGCTACATTAATATTCTGCCCATTGCGACGTAATTCCATACGTAAATCGCCCCCGACTTGGCTATTTTCTACTGCTTTTTGGACACTGCTGGCATCTGTGACTGCTTGTCCGCCAAGCTTTTGGATTACATCACCAGCACGTATTCCTGCTTTAGCGGCTGGAGAATTTGGCACAACTTTCACAACTAATACACCTTTGTCTTCACTCACATTCAAACCGCTGTTGGGATCTGAGTTGATATTTTGTTTTAGTTGAGGCGTTAACCCCATCATTTGAATTCCCAGATAAGGATGTTCTACTTTGCCTGTAGCTATAAGTTGGCTGGAAATGCGTTGTACTGTGTTGATGGGAATAGCAAAGCCTAATCCTTGTGCCCCTTGGATTATAGCTGTATTCATGGCAATTACCTCGCCACGAGAATTTAGCAGGGGACCGCCGGAGTTACCAGGATTAATGGCTGCATCAGTTTGAATATACTCTACTCGCTTATCGGCAGCACCGATTAGATTACTACTGCGTCCGGTAGCACTGATGATTCCGGTAGTTACTGTATTATCTAGTCCAAGGGGGTTGCCGATCGCGATCGCCCATTCTCCTGGTTGCAGTTGATCTGAGTTCCCTAAAGCTACTGAAGGTAGATTCTCTGCCTGAATCTTGACAACAGCAACATCGGTTAATTCATCTTTTCCTAACACCTTACCTTCCAAGGTGCGCCCATCTTTGAGTGTCACTGTCACCGTATCAGCACCATCTATGACATGGGCGTTAGTGAGAATCCGACCATCGGAACTGATGAGAAAACCTGAACCAGTACCCCGTTGTACCCTTTCTCCTGATTGTGGCAGTTGGGAACCAAAAAAGCGGCGAAAGAACGGATCGTTGAATTCATCTGGTATCCGGCTTCTTACGGTTCGGGAAGAGTTAATCCGCACTACTGCTGGCCCGACCTTCTGCACCACCTGTGTCACAAAATTAGGATCTGTGGCGGCTGGTAACGGAGGAGCGGCATTGACTCGACTAACTGCCAAGTTAGATGCACTCTCAGACATCTGCCGAGAATTTCCAGCCATATAGCCACCGGCTAATGTCATACCTGATCCCAGCAGCACCAGCGATAGAGAGGCGGCAGCCTTTTTCCAGGGCGCTCGATTTTGGTATTTGGTGTCAACAGTGTTTGATAAAATGCTATTTGATGGGTGTTCTCCATCACGAGATTGGTTTTGCATTGCTGTCTGGAAAGATATTTTAGATATATTACTAATGTAGATATTATTTATGACAGTTTTGTTGCGGAGGTATTGCGTTGTTGTGAAAGATTTGGTATTTTAACCACCGCATCCCACCTTAACTGAATTCTATATAGTCATTCGTAAGGGCGCACATCTGTGTACTCCGATTGCGTGTTTCATCCATGTCTGAAGGAATAAAATGGCACAGGGTAAAATCTTACTTAAGCCTGGTACTTTATGGACAAGTGTCAAAGAGCAGACGGAACATGCTTTACAATGTGGAGCGTTGCTGTCGATACCAACGGAATTTGAGTTTGTCGAACAGGATAATGTCCGCTTTTTAGTGCGGATTTTGTCTAACTTGAATCGCAAAAAAGCAGCCGATGAAAAACAGAAAAAACAATCTGCTACGTCTGGTCAAGAGTTTAATCCTTTCTTGCCCTACGAAGAGGATTTATTTGTAGCGGATATTTCTGATACCCATGTATGTATTTTAAATAAATTCAATGTTGTTGATTATCACCTGCTAATCATCACCCGTGATTTTGAAGAACAGGAAAGTTTGCTCACCCTGGAAGATTTTACGGCTATGTGGGCATGTCTAGCTGATTTCGATGGTTTAGCATTTTACAATAGTGGCAAAACGGCAGGTGCAAGTCAGCGACACAAGCATTTACAGTTAGTTCCTCTACCATTTGCATCTTCAGTCCCGCAAATACCTATTGAACCTCTGTTGAAGGCAGCACGATTTCAGGACTTGAGCGCAACTTTACCAGGGCTTCCTTTTATACACGCTTTCGCACCGCTAGATCCCGATTGGGTGCAAGGGGGTCAAGCAACACTGGAAGTTTATCGCACTTTGCTAGATGCGGTGGGTTTAGATGCAAAGCAATTGGGTGCTTACAATCTGCTGGCGACACGAGAATGGATGTTGATCGTACCGCGATCGCAGGAGCATTTTCACTCCATCTCTGTGAATTCATTAGGATTCGCTGGTGCTTTGCTAGTGCGAAATGCCGCAGAAATGGAGCTTCTCAAAGCTGAAGGGCCGATGACTATCCTCAAGAATGTTGCTATATCCTAATTAAGTTGGTGCGATATCTACGACGGATTATGCCTACACAGGTAATAAAACTTGAGAATTACCATTGCTCCTTATACCAATTCAATTAATGATTGCAACACATCCTTGGGTAAAGACGCGATTCAT
>NZ_JBDNJQ010000331.1:0-2755 GCF_051172895.1 Nostoc sp. CALU 1950
GGCGACTGAGGGATGCTCTTCTCCCAGCAGCCGTTGCAAAAGTGATAATGCTTTTTTCAACAGTGGTTCGGCTTCGCTGTACAGTCCTTGGTAATAGTAGAGTTCTGCCAGGTTGTTGTAACTGGAGGCGACATCGGGATGCTCTTCTCCTAAGCGGGATTGTAGTACTGATACACATAGCTGACACCAGGGTTCTGCGATCGCATATAATCCCTGTCCAGAATAAAATGCATATAATCCAACAAAAACCGAAATTAAATTTTTATCACTGACTGCATCAGTCAGATTTTGTGCCACCTCTGCTAAATGTGCGATCGCATCTTTGACACTTGTAATTAACTGTAGAGTTGGTGAATCGGGAATACTCTGTGCCACTCCTACAAAAACTTTACAAAAGTTATCTTTTTGTTCGTCCGCATTAACTAAATTATTTTGCTTATTTCTCAGAAATTCTTGAATTAATTGATGTAATTGATAAGTATCTCCACCCTGTAACAGGTGCAAATTTTCTAATTCAACTCTGGCATCTTCTAATTCTTCAGAATCTTGCTCTGTTGCAGCACGTTCCACCAACGACCAAGGAATTGGAGCCAAAGCAAATAAACTGAGTAAACATCCTAATTGTTGGGCATCATCACTTAATTCTGACCAACTCAACTCAAAAGCCGCCGCTACTCCATTTTTTACGTTTAAAGTCCAAGTGGGGTCATTTTCCTTCACGACTAACGAAGGATGTCCTAACCCTTTTTCCTCCAACCGTTTTAGCATATCAGCTAAAGTTATGTTGCGTTTCTTTACATACCTGCCAACTAATTGCAAAGCTAGGGGCAAATAGCCCAAACGCTGACAAAGTTCTTTAGCAAGTGCTAATTCTTGGTTTTGCTTTTCTTCTCCAATCAATTGAGCTAGTAATAAGAGTGCGTCTGTCTCTGATAAAACCTTCAAAAACAAAGAACCAGCTAAATCTAATTTGAGGCGTGTAGTAATGAGTACTTTGAACTGGGATAGTTGGGGTGGTAGATACGGTTTGACGTGACTGAAATTTTTAACATCATCGAAAACTATTAGCGTCTCCCCCTGTCGCCAATGTTGCCAACACCAACGTACTTGTTCTGGTAACTCCAAATTCTCTGGTGGGTGCAAGCTCAAGTCTGTTGTAGCAAATTCTAATATTTGCAGCCCAATATCTGACTCTCTGGCTCTTAACCAGCAGATACCCCCTGGGTAATTGTCCAACTGTAAATGTAGTAGTGAATACTGGATTGCTAATTCGGTTTTACCAACTCCCCCCATACCTTCAACAGCAGCAATTACCACCGAATGATTGCTTTGTAGCTGTTGGTGGAGGCGTTCTAATTCTCTTTCTCGTCCGACAAATTTATCTGTGTTGCTAGCAGGAATATTTTGGGGGAAACCTGTTGGTTTAGGAAGCTCACCCAAATTGTTTACGATTTTGTAAATCTGGGTAATATTTCCGACTGTAATATTGCCATTAGCCTGGACATCCTTAAAGATTTCTTGTCTGGTAACTTGAGAGTCTGAATGATTAGTCATGATTTCAGGCTTCTTGATTTAAGTTGCCTACATCAATGTTTTGTGCTTTCACCCCTTTAATCATTTCCTGCTCAACCGAACCATCCCGCGCGGCTTTCTGGCTGATGTCTTTGGCTTTCAAATCACCAGTTAATTCAATCTCACTCAGAACTACCTGACGTATCTTTTGATCTTGTGCTTGTAGCTGCTCGACTAGTTCCTTAAGTTTCTGAGCAAACGCTTCATCAGTATCGATTTGGGTTTGCAGTTCATCTTGTAGCTTTGTCTTATTCACTTCTGTGGGGTCATTTTCTGCTCGTTTCAACAAGCCTTCTGTTCCCTCTGCTTTAAACTTTTCACGGATGGTATTTATTAGAAGCGTAAATGTATCAGCCGCACCTTTTCCTAAAGCTTTTCCACCTTCTTTAACTGCCTCTGAGAAAAATAAAGAGACAATCACTGCTGCCGTTAAAGGTTCTACCATCAGCTTGCACTTAGATTTAGTATTAATAGTCATATATACAAACTTAATGTACAACTTTTCGGATTTTTAGGTGTATTTATAAAATTACGAGTGTTCAAGCAGTAAACGGGGTAGTGCCGCATTACACCAGAGTTAAATTGTCATACTTACCGACATCCCGCCCAGAACTAAAGTTCAGGGCTAATAGCCCAAGTCCACTTAAGTGGACTTGGGCTATGAGACTCGGAATTCATTCCGAGGCGGGATAGAAACGTAGTGCAAGATTTATTAATGATATGGCTTCGACAAGACTTGTGTGTACACCGTAGCCTTTATAAGAGTAGGGTTAGGGTAATTCGAGGACTGGTAGTTATTGAATAACTTATGTGTACACCGTAGCCTTTTCAAGGGGAGTCCTATAGTTGAATTATATTTAGGGACTTCCGACAAATAAATTATCCATTTTGTGGGGTGGGCAACATGAGCGCCCTAAATCTGGGACGGGTGGGGACACCCATCCCACAAGAAAATTTGGGATGTTTTTTTATTTGTCAGTCCCTTATGATACTTTTGAGCGCGATCGCCTTTGCCGTAAATCGGGTTAAGGCAAGAAAACTCATCATTTAATACCTCAACACGACTTTGAAGTACCTCAAAACGACTTTGAAGTACCTCAATACGATTTTGAAGTACCTCAATACGATTTTGAAGTACCTCAATACGACTTTGAAGTACCTCAATACGACTTTGAAGTACCTC
>NZ_JBDNJQ010000332.1:0-2752 GCF_051172895.1 Nostoc sp. CALU 1950
GGTCTGAGAATCTAGAGACTGTAACCTTCTCTTTTTTTTCAGCAAGCCCTAATTAATCACTCATTCAAATGGTTGCGTGACTGTTGCCGATAAGAACAAAGTGCCAATAACTCAGTATCGAATGGCACGCTTGTTAAGCTGAAGGGTATGCAGCGTAAGGATGCTCCAGGAGCAGGGGGCAGGGGCGCAGAGGGGAATTTCTAAATATCTGAACGCAATGCTTAAACTTCTTCTTTCTCCCCTGCACCCCTGCTGCCTCAACGATTTCTCCTTTTCTTAGTGCCATTCACTCCAGTAGAGTTGCGATCGCGGCGATTGCTAATCTTCATCCTTTTACTTGAATCAGTTCTGCGCTGGGAACAATCGGTTCTACCAGAGGCAGACCGATCGCCCCAAAAGCCCAACGCTCAAACCAAGGAATCGTCCAGCCCAGGCGCATTTTCATCAGAAAATATTTCTCGAATCCTGTTTTCATCCAAGACACCCAGATACCGTTAAAGGTTAAGGCACGGTGGCGATGTCCTGTCTCATCTGGGAGGAGTGGATCTGCTAAAAACAGCGCTCCAGTATCGCCAAAATTAGCGAAGCAAACGGCCTGTAGAGTTGGTTTGATCTGATATCCAGAAATAACCCCTAATTCCAGGGCAATATTATGGGCAACAGCCAGCGCCATTTCTTCGGACATCAACCCCACTTTGGGAGCGTCCGTAGGGATGGGGGTTTGCTCTATTGCTTTGAGTTGGGTGATCACTCCTACGGCGTAAATCGACTCAAAGTCAGGGTGACGATAGGTAGGCAATACAGGTATAAACCCCTTGGCATCAGTTAGCCCCGGTGCTTCACGCAGGAAGCGTGGGCCGCGAAACGGCGGCAAAACCATCACAAATTTAGCTGGAATTCTCCGTCCATCAGCCAGATAAACCGCGTCAGGTTCAAAATGGGAAATGGCGGTATTTTCCATCAACTCAATTTCCCGATCCGCCATGAATTTGCGGATTAGCCACCGGGAGTTAGCCATACCGCCAATGCCCAGATGTCCGGCGTAAGGTTCTGAGGTAATGAAGGTAATCGGGACTTGCGATCGCAATTTCTTCTGCTTCAAAACGTGATGGATCAAGAAGGCAAATTCATAGGCGGGGCCAAAACAACTTGCTCCCGGTGCTGCGCCTACCACAACCGGGCCTGGATCGTCTAAAAATTTCTCCCATGCAACACCTGCCAACACAGCATGGTGCGGATTACAAACCGACTGGGTATAACCACCTTCTGGCCCTAATCCCGGTAGGGCATCCAGCGCTAGTTCTGGCCCCGTGGCAATGACGGCATAATCGTAGTCTAATGTTTGATTGCTCATCGTTATCTGACGAGACTTCGGATCAATGGCGGTGACGGCAGCATGAATAAACTCAATACCATGCTGAGGAACAATCTTGGCTAAATCTAATTGAATGCGATCGAGGGACTTTAACCCTAATCCGACCCAAGGCAAGGAAGGAACAAATGTAAACTTTGGTTGATTAGAAATTAGTATAATCTGATGTTTACGCGGCAGTATATGCCTCAGTTCATAAGCAGCAGGCAATCCTCCCAGTCCAGCACCAATGACAACAACACGAGCCATAATAACGACTCCTAAAGGTAATTTCTCAAGTTGAGTTTTTAACTAATGCCTTTTTACTCCCATCTTTATTCAAAAGAGTTTTAGGCGGGGTTTGAATTTAAAATAACACGATTACATTACTATATAGTAATATTGTTGGTAAACTGAAACGTTTCAAAATTTGCCAAGCGATCGCAACTCCTGATTTCATCAGCCTGACTAAGTGGGGTAAGTCAATTAATTATGGCGTTGAATATGTAGCCGATGCTGATAATGCCAATGGTCATTAACCCGACAAATACGGCTAATAATTGGGGTCGTAGCACTTTTTTGAGAATCACCATTTCAGGAAGAGATAGTGCTGTTACCGCCATCGTGAAGGCTAAAACTGTACCCATAGGCATTCCTTTATTTACTAAAGCTTCAGTAATCGGCATTACACCTGCAATATTTGCATAGAGTGGAACACCCAAAATTACTGCGATCGGCACTGCAAAAGGATTATTCGCACCTGCATATTGAGTAATAAAATCTGTCGGCACATAACCATGAATCCCCGCACCGATCGCAATTCCACCCACCACATAAAGCCACACCGATCGCACAATTTCGCTGGATTGGAATCTTCCTTGCTTAAATCTTTGTCCCCAAGTTAACGCAACTGGTTCTAAGTTGTCTTCCCCTTCTAGAGGCATTGCTTGACGAGATTTTTGCAGTTCCCAAACAAATGGTTCTACCCATTTTTCTAATTTTAGGAGTCCGATGATATATCCAGAGGCGATCGCTAAACCCACGCCAAAGCCAATGTAGATCAGCGTCACCTTCAACCCAAATAATCCCCAGAGAAGGATAACAGCAACCTCATTTACCATTGGCGCTGCCATCAGATAAGAAAAGGTCACACCTAGAGGTACACCTGCTTCTAAAAAGCCGATAAACAAAGGAACCGCAGAACAAGAACAGAATGGTGTGACGATTCCTACCATTGCTGCCAAAACATTTCCTGCAAAAGTGCGCTTTCCTTCTAGCAAAGAGCGAACGCGCTCTGGTTCTAAAAAGCTTTGAAATGTCCCAACAATAAAGCTAATTACAATCAGTAATGTTAAGACTTTTGGCACATCGTAAAGAAAGAAGTGCAGACTCGATCCTAAA
>NZ_JBDNJQ010000333.1:0-2752 GCF_051172895.1 Nostoc sp. CALU 1950
GGGGGTTAGGGGGTTAGGTTTTTGGTGGACTTTTCCACATAACGTGAAAAGTCAGGATTGAAGAGACGTATTATCTATGTATAGACATCTGCGATCGCAATAAATAAAGACGGGTTGTAGCCCGTCTAAATAGCTTGAAAGTGCAAATACACCTTGTATAGTATTGAAAATAACACAGTTAATTTCCTCAAAATTGCCAATTTGCCAAGTCTTGAAGGAGGCAGGATACAAGAAGCGTCCCACAAGTCCTGTTATTTCCGGCGAAATCCTTTACCAGACTCAGTGCTGAGTGCTGAGTAAGAAGGAGAGTACTCAGTACTTTCGCTCTTGGGTTTTCGCCTCGCATATTGTAGGCGGAATCTTTCTAGTCTGAAAACAGTAATAATCGCCCTGACAAGATATTGCTTTGTCTAAATAAGTCATAGTAGAGATTATAGCTACTGGATACAGAAGCTCCTCTAATGTGTTCTCACGACTAGTTTAGTTTTATATGAACTAAACCAGTAACAAAAATCAAGGTTTATAAGCATCAAATATGAACGTTTTACTTCTATACCCTCGTTTTCCAAAAAGTTTTTGGTCTTTTGAAAAGACTCTGGCTTTATTAGACCGTAAAGCAATGCTACCGCCTTTAGGCTTGGTGACTGTAGCGGCGATTTTACCCCAGGAATGGAATTTCAAGCTAGTAGATCGTAATGTTCGTGTCTGTACAGAGGCAGAATGGGCTTGGGCAGATTTGGTTATTATGTCGGCGATGATTGTGCAAAAAGAGGATTTGCTCTCTCAAATATTGGAAGCAAAGCAGAGAGGTAAACAAGTCGCTGTGGGTGGGCCCTTCCCGACGGCGCTACCAAATGAAATGACATCTGCCGGAGCAGACTACTTGATATTAGACGAAGGGGAAATTACCCTACCTTTATTTGTAGCAGCGATCGCACGGGGCGATCGCACAGGTATTTTTCGCTCTGGCGGTGAAAAACCAGATGTAACTAATACTCCAACTCCTCGCTTTGACTTGCTAGAGTTGGAAGCATACGCGGAGATGTCAGTGCAATTTTCGCGTGGATGTCCTTTTCAGTGTGAATTCTGCGACATTATTGTGCTATACGGTCGCAAACCCCGCACTAAAAACCCAGAACAAATATTAGCAGAACTTGATTACCTCTATAAACTGGGTTGGCGGCGCAGTATTTTTATGGTGGATGACAACTTCATCGGCAATAAGCGGAATGTCAAATTATTTTTGAAGTCCCTTTTGCCGTGGATGGTAGAACATAACTATCCTTTTTCCTTTGCCACAGAGGCTTCAGTTGATTTAGCCCAAGATCAAGAACTGATGGACTTGATGGTAGCGTGTAATTTTGGAGCCGTTTTTCTGGGAATTGAAACCCCCGACGAAGAAAGTCTCACTTTCACTCAGAAATACCAGAATACGCGAGACTCACTCAGTGAGGCGGTGAATAAGATTACCCGCTCAGGGCTGCGAGTCATGGCAGGTTTTATTATTGGGTTTGATGGCGAAAAGGCAGGTGCAGGCGCACGAATTGTCAAATTTGTCGAGCAGACAGCAATTCCCACAGCCTTGTTTAGTATGCTGCAAGCACTTCCAGATACAGCCCTCTGGCATAGATTAGAAAAGGAAGGACGACTCCGCAATAAATCTGCAAACATCAACCAAACCACGTTGATGAATTTTGTACCAACTCGACCGTTAGAAGACATCGCTCGTGAATATGTGCAGGCTTTCTGTGATTTGTATGAGCCAGAACGGTTTTTAGAGCGTACATACAAACACTTCCGTCTTTTAGGCGAAGCAACCTACCCAAAAAAGGGCAAAGGTGCCAAAAAACCATTGAACTGGAAAGTACTCCGAGCGTTGCTGGTGATTTGTTGGCGTCAAGGTCTACTTCGTCAGACGCGCTGGCAATTCTGGCGCAACTTGTGGAACATGTATCAGCATAATCGAGGTGGGGTGAGTAGCTACTTAGCTGTTTGTGCCCAAATTGAGCATTTCTTGGAATATCGCCAAATTGTTCGGGATGAAATTGAGGCTCAAGTAGCTGAATTTCTGGAAGCAGAAGCTAGGGTAAAACCGGAAGCAGAAGTGATGGAAGTGTTAGGAAGCGTCAAAAAATAACTCATATAGCAGTCCCTAAAATTCCACACAGTCGTAACACACTCTACTGGCGTGGCAAAGCTAAAGTCGTGCATTAGGAAAAAAGCAGAAAACATTGATTTATCTCAATTTTCTCAAAAATCTATTGAAACATTTTAGGCTTGCCACGCCCCTACTTAATATTTACTTTATAAATAGGCTCTTATGTCTTATAAATTTCATATTCAAGTAATTAATTCACTTCTCAATAATGAGCTAATCAGTTTGATTAATAGCTCTCAGCTAATATAAAAAAAAGTCCGCTTTCGCGGACTGTGGACATTGGATAAGGTTAAGTTGTCACCAAGAGTGTCTACAAGATGTTAGACTCAATATTCATTCTTTCTTAGTCAACGTTAAAAATCAAGTTCCACACACTAAATATTAGGACATAACTCCTTTATTTAAGTCTTTTTTAGATGTTGTCTAAAAATAAATTCTACGCAGTTTTAATTCCGTAGCTAGTCGATAAAAAAGCTATTCTTAACAAAGAAATTGAAGAAAAGCACTATACTTTCAGCTAAAAATAGTAATTTATAACACAATACGGTTCGGTTAAGGTTTTTTGATGAAAATTCTAGATCCAAAGACGCGATA
>NZ_JBDNJQ010000334.1:0-2720 GCF_051172895.1 Nostoc sp. CALU 1950
CTACGAGATCCCCGACTTCTTGAAGAAGTCGGGGATCTGACCACCGCTAACCACTGAGATAATTTTGAACTAAGAACTTACCCAAGCGTAGGCGTAGCCCGTCGTAGACATCGCTAATCCTGAGAGAAATCAAGCTCAGGGTAAAATCAGGGCGGAGGGTCATAACAGCTAAGAGGGAAAATTATAGATGCCAAAAAAATATACTAAATCGTGGTTGGATAATGATACAGCTGCCGCCTGGATTTTTCTTACACCAGCACTAATTTTACTGGGTGTTTTTATCATTTGGCCGATCGCCTATTTGTTTTACCTCAGTTTTACCGCTGGTAGTTTCACCTTAAAAGGTACTTATTGGATAGGCTTAAAAAACTATTGGCGCTTGCTACTCAACCCTGACTTCTGGCAAGTTCTGGGTAACACCTTTTATTTTACTGTTGCCACCATCATTCCCAGTTTAGTTATCTCCTTGGGATTGGCAGTGTTATTAAACCGCTCTATTCCCTTGCGGGGCATTTTGCGGAGTGCCTATTTTCTGCCTTCAATTATTTCACTTGTGGCAGCTGGTTTGGGATTTCGCTGGCTGTTTCAAACATCAGGGCCAGTTAACGGACTTTTAGATTTTTTTGGCATTCCAGCCATACCCTGGCTAGGAGACACATTTTGGGCAATGCCAGTACTTATTTTAATGAGTATTTGGAAACAACTCGGTTTCAATATGGTGGTTTTTTTAGCAGGGTTGCAAGCAATTCCTCCCAGTCGTTATGAAGCAGCAGATTTGGATGGAGCAAATGCTTGGCAACAATTTTGGTATATTACTCTGCCTGGATTGCGCCCTACTTTGATATTTGCAATCATTACTACCGCGATTTTTACATTGCGGAGTTTTGAGCAAGTTTATGTAATGACTGGCGGTGGCCCACTGAATTCAACTAATTTGCTGGTTTACTACATTTACCAAGAGGCTTTTGGTCAATTTGATTTTGGTTATGCCGCCGCCGCTGCGACGGTGTTACTAGCAGGGACGCTGGTACTAGTTTATTTGCAACTGCAAACTTGGGGAGAGGAGTAGGGGGCAGGGGGCAGGGGAGGCAGGGGAGGCAAGAGGGAATTTTGGAATGTTGCTAAATCATCGTGCAAATATGCAACGCCCTACTTTTTATATAGGCTGCGATATTCCCAAGGATTCACAAATTTAGCATCACTCCAAACGCCAAGCCGTTGTTCCTTTGCTTTAGCTTCGGCTTGTTGAACTAAGTCTTTGCTAGGACACTTGTTTAAATAGGGACGATATACTTTTGCCAATCCTTCTTGCAACAATACCTGTTGCACAAAAGTGCCATTTTGTAAACGAACTTCGGCAACTTTGCGTCCATAGCGATCGCTATCGGTGATATTCAAAGTCACGCGATCGCCTCCTTGTTGCACTAGTTGTTGCACCCGTTCTTGGGCTTTCACACCCCAAGTAAATTGATTGCGATCGCTAATGCGTTTACTCTGCTTTTCTTTGTTGGTATGAGCTATCTCTGGCGCATCTACACAAGCAAAGCGCACGGTAAGATTTTTACCATTAGTATCTTTCACCACTAAAGTATCACCATCACTGACTCGCTCAACTGGTTCTCCAGAAGTACCGATAAAGCGATTGCAGCCTATCAAACCCAAAATTATGATAGTTGCACAAAGCCAAAATCGCACTGATTTAGTTAATTTCTCCATCCAAATTTACCAAATTATCTCTGTGGAATCGGACACTATACACTAACTTAATTACTCGAAATTACTATGGTGATAAATAGTACCGCCGGGTAATGTTGCCTTTAATTGTATTGCGTCGTTTAAAATGCAGCTATAAATATAAAAAACAGAGCCTACGCACAGCAGTAGCCTGATTGTCTTGGAAACCTACACTGTATGCTTTGCATCAGTGTAGGTGTATGTCACTTAAACTCTGCGATCGCAATATTTGTGAAACTGAATTTATTCAAAAACTTTGACTCTCGACCCCGGCTGATAATTGCTGTTGGACTCGCTGTATTAGTTTCAGTAATCCTTCCGGCTTGGCTGCACTTACCCATTCGCATTCTCTGTGCTTGGAACTCCGGCATTGACTTTTTCTTAGCCGTGACTTGGTGGAAAATGATCAAAGCTAACCCAGAAAAAATTCGCCGTTATGCTGAGAGTGAATATGAGGGACATTTGGCTATATTCATGCTGGTGATTGCTGCGGCTTGTGCTAGTGTTTTAGCCATTGGGTTTTTACTAACTGATAAAAAAGAGTTATCAACTATTCTACTTACCCTACATGTCATACTTTCAATTATGACCATTGTCGGTTCTTGGCTATTAGTGCATACGATGTTTGCAGTGCAATATGCACATAGCTATTACAAATATATTAATCGTAATAATAGTAAAGAAATCACCGGAGGTTTAGATTTTCCTCATAACGACTATCCAGACTATTGGGAATTTTTATATTATTCTTTTGTAATTGGCATGACAAGCCAAGTTTCCGATGTGCAGACGACATCACGTGATATGAGGCGCTTGACTCTATTACATGGCGTATTATCCTTCTTTTTCAATACCACTATTTTAGCTATGAGTATTAATATCATTGCATCGCTGATTTAAATAATAGACAAGAGACGCGATGAATCGCAGACAAGAGACGCGATGAATCGCCGTCTCTACAATAATCAGTCTTTTGTAGAGACGGC
>NZ_JBDNJQ010000335.1:0-2682 GCF_051172895.1 Nostoc sp. CALU 1950
TATAACTTTATTTTAGAAGCTCTTTTCTATGCAGCTTCATATTAAATTGGTATTAAGGCTTTTGGTTTGCAATTATGTATTGATGATTTTGGGACAGGTTATTCATCTCTAGCTTATTTGCATAATTTCCCCATTGATGTTCTCAAGATTGACCGCTCTTTTGTCAATCGAATTGATAGCGATACTGAACAATTCGCTATTGTTCGAGCTATTGTTACTTTAGCTGATAACTTAGGAATGAATATCGTTGCTGAAGGGGTAGAAACAATTGACCAATTAGTACAACTTAAATTGTTACAATGCCAACAAGCACAAGGTTACTTATTTTCAAAGCCCTTGGCTCAAGAACAAGCAAGAATGTTACTAGCTTCAGAGCAATCCTTTTTTGGCGCATAAAAGCATAGGATTAACTCAGAGAAAATAAATGCTAGTATTCAGAAGAAGGACTTGCTCCTGATCGGAATCTGGATCTGAAACTCTGTTCCTTGAAGTGGTTGTGTAATACAGTTTAACTGACCGCCATGCTTGTCTACAATTTGATAACAAATTGACATTCCTAAACCTGTACCTGAACCAACAGGTTTAGTTGTAAAGAAAGGGTCAAAGACTTTTTGCTTGACTTTTTCTGTCATCCCACAGCCATTGTCAATAACTCGAATCATTACTTGATTACTATCTAAAACTTCAGTAACAATGCGGATTTGAGGATTGTGATTTGTTGATTGTTTATTTCCAGTTGTTATAATATTGCTCTCTGGTAACGGGCAACCGATTATTGACTCTCTCAAAGTATCAATGGCATTAGTTAAAAGGTTCAAAAACACCTGATTAAGCTGCCCAGGGTAACAATCGACTTGAGGGAGTTCCCCATATTGTTTAATAACTTCAATATCTGGATGTTTTCCTTGGCCTTTTAATTGATTACCTAAAATTAAGAGAGTGCTATTAATACCTTCGTGTAAATCAACTCTTTTTATCTCGGCTTCATCTAGCCGCGAAAAATTCCGTAATGATAGAACAATCTCACAGATGCGTTCAGCTCCTATTTTTATTGAAGATAATATTTTTGGTAAATCTTCTCTAACAAAATCGAATTCTATCGTCTCAGTTAAAATCTGAATTTTCGATAGTTTTTTTGGGTAGCATTCTTGATAAAGTGAGATTAATTTAAACAAGTTTTCAGTATATTCATTGGCAATGGCGATATTACCATAAATGAAACTAACAGGGTTGTTAATTTCATGGGCAATACCTGCGACTAACCGCCCTAAAGAAGACATTTTTTCAGTTTGAATAAGTTGAGTTTGTGTATCTGCAAGGTCTTTGAGAGTAAGTTTTAGTTGACTGTTAGCTGCTTCTAGTTGCGCTGGACTTGGCAAAGCTAGCGCCTGGGGAATTATCGGCACTAATGTGAAAGCTGTATAAACCGATATCAAAGCAGTCAAAGCTTTTATAAAACCAGATAGCCAATAAGTTGGATGCCAAAGCGTCCAAATTTCCATTACATGGGTTGTACCACAAAAGATAATGAAAGCTCCAAATAATAAAAGTATTGATTTAAAAGGCAAATCCTCACGCTTGCGGACAAAGTAAACAAGGGCGATGGGGATAGAGAAATAGGCAAGGGCAATTAAAGAATCTGATATAATATGTAGCCACACTAACCCTGTCTTCCAAAGGTAACAATGTCCATGTGGAATAAATAAGCTATCTGTAAAAATTTTTTGTAATAATTCCAGCATATTTTAATTTTGTCTAATAAATTTCCGAAAACATTAACAACAAATTATATATTCTAAATATAAAAATGTCTCTTATAGTAGAAAAAGCAGTAAATACTTTAATTATTGCTAGTTCCAAGTATTCTAAAATAATGGAGCTAGCTTCTTGCAATACTTTTAATGGCTTTTATATATAAATTAATCTGCTCTGTAAAACTTACATAGAGATGGGATTTTCTCTTTTTTTCTAACCTTAATCCCTGCAAGTAAATTTATTAGCATTGCCTATGTTAATTTGAGATAATGCAATTTCGACCTGCTGATTCACATTATTATGCAACTTTAGTGCCGATTAGCTTAGGGGTTGCTGAAAAAGTATGAAAAAGCAATTCTTTTGGGTTGACTAGTTATTCAAGCAAAATGAAAGATAAGCTTTTGTTGTCTCTAATTAACAAAATAATAACCTTCCGTTATAGGGAACTGCAAAAAAGGTGCAGTTTTTAAAAATAGACATAAAAAAGCATAAAACACCCGCGACAGGTGAGTTATTGATTCATCACTAAAAAAGTAATAGCAATTGCAGTTTCAGAAGTATGGGAAAGTTTCGCCATCACTCGATTGAGGCTAAACCTTCTTTTAGCTTGCCCAAATTTTCCTTCAATACAATTACGAATTTTCTCAGATTCTAAATCTTGTTTCTTTTTTTCTTTACTAATATTAGCAGGTGGCCTTCCCAAAGGAGGGCCACTCATGATAATACCTCTTTCTTTGCACCAAGCTCTATTCTCTCTTGTGCGATAAATTTTATCTACATGAACCGATTCTGGATAATAGCCAGTATAATTTTTATATGCAACACTGAAAAAATCTTTCTGAGTGTATAGTTTGATTGACCTTGTTATTTGGTATAGCGGTTATCAGTCTTCTGAAGTACAGTAGCAGCAGTGAGTAAACCAACCCA
>NZ_JBDNJQ010000336.1:0-2649 GCF_051172895.1 Nostoc sp. CALU 1950
TTAATTTATCGAGTTTGTTTTCTCTATTATATGCAGCTTCATATAAAATTGGTATAAAGGTTGTAAACTATCTAATAATTTTTGGCGGTTAGCACCAGAAAATTGAATAATATTAAGAGTTGGGGCAAACTTCTGCGCTTCACTCACCCAATTCATGCACACGGAAGTCGGCGCAATAATTAGGGTTGGCCCTTCATGGGCATTTCTGAGGATGACAGCCAATGCCTGCAAGGTCTTACCAAGTCCCATTTGGTCTGCCAAACAAGCTCCTACACCCCAATGTGCCAGCCGCGCTAGCCAACAAAAACCCTCCATTTGGTAGTCGCGTAGTTCTGCTTGCAGCGTAGATGGCAATTCTGGCTGGAGGTTCTGCACCTCCTTAAGTCGCTCTCTATGTGCCTTCCAATGTTTATCTGCTTTTACCTTACCTACCTCATCGACAAAATCTTCTAACCCTAATGTTGCCAAGGGGTGAAAACGAATACCTTTACTATGCTTTTCCGAAAACATCCGTAATTCGTCGAGGCGTTTCCGAAAAGCTTGAGTTAAAGCTAGAAATTGACCATCACCAAGGGGGATAAAACGGCTGGGCGTTTTCTCTAATAGTTCTAGTAGTTGCTGCATATCCAGCACTAGGTCGTTATTCAATTTCAACTCCCCAGTTGCTGCAAACCAATCTTGCTGACGTTGAATTGATAAGTTAAAGTCTTTCAAATCGGCATTGTGGCTAACACGCAGTTTTTCTCCTTGTGGCCATTCTATGACTACGTTATTTCCCAGCGTTTGCAGTTCTAGCAGCAATTCTAAACAGTCCTCTGGGTCAGCTATAACCCATTCACCATCTTGTTCTTCAGTTCGCGTCAAGGTGGGGCAGGCTTTGATGGCAGCTTTAGCAAGTTGTTTCTCTTGAGGTAGATTTCGTCTGGTTTGCAGACGTTTCCCGTCAATCTCGGCAATTACTGTTTCACCACCTGTACCAGGACGGTAGTAGGGACCACCTTGGGCAAAGGGGCGTGACAAAAGCGCGACTTTCAAGCCGGCGTTAGCAGGTAAAAGGTGAATATGGGGTAGAGTCTGGGCGGGTACTTCTTCTGCACCTTCGAGTCCGCCACCAATGTCAGAATGTACGGTAACGATGCCAGAGACAGCATTAATCGCTGCCAAAACTTGCTTTTCGGCGAAGGCAGGTACATTTAATTTATTATCTATACCAATAATCTCCGCAATGCGTCTATGTTCAGCAGTAATTTCAATGACTTTGATCCGAGTTGGGGTTTCTTTGATATGCAGAATATTCTGTGATTCTGGTAATTTGGGAGAAAATTCCAAGGTGAGACGATCAAGTTTCCCTTTTTTAACCAGTAGTTCCGGTTCTCCCTTGACAATTTCTACACGGATAGTAGGTGTATCTTCCCAAAAAACCAACGGGTGTCCAATTAAAGCAGAGATGGCTTTTTCTCCGAAGGTATAATCAACTTTGCCGTAATAACCTTCACTATATACTTCAATACAACTACATACCCGCATATCTTGGGGTGTGATGTAATCAAACTCAGATAATGCACTGTTGAGACGCTTGAGGGCTATGGGGCGACCTTTACTCCATTCCCCTTTGGCATTAACTTTTTGTTCTCGTGGTTGTAAGACACATCTGCTGGGATAGAAGGTGATGAACCATGCTAAACGCAGTTCCAATTCTGGCTTTAGGGATGTTTGTGGTCTTGATTGGAGATTTGCCAGGGCATTGAGGCACATTTCCCAAGCTTCTTGGGGTCGAATTAAGTCTACGATGGTTTGGATATTGCTATCTTCTCGCAGTGCGGGAGCAAGTTGTTTATAGTTACTACTTGGTTTGAGCCTGGATAGGAGTTCTGCGGTTTCCATTGCCAACCAGTGATAACCGGAGGCGAGCGATCGCTGATATAGTGGTTCTAGTAAATTAGGTAAGCGTTTTTTAGCACTTTCTGCATCCATCCAGTAAAGGCATAGTGAACAAAACAATGTTTGTAAGCTATTTTCTTCTTCCACGGAAGAAATATGACCACTAACTACAAATTGTTTTTGGGTAATATCGCCAAGCTGAACTTGCAATACCATGTTCAGTCTGCCATAAGTGAACCTGAGCCAATGATCCCCTTGACGGGACATCAAACGGGTATGCTCTTCTGCTTCTTTGAGGCGTTGCACTGAACCATCTTTTAACAATGCGAGGATAAAAAATAAGCCCCCAATTGTATTGAAATATATTTGCCGTTTGCCTGTAGCCTTTTTGATCGCTTTCAGGGCATCTGTATAATATTTTATCGCTTGTTCATTTTCACCCCGCAGAAAACTTAACCAACCCCAAAAGATCGCAGCGTTATTTTGATATTCATTTGATACACGCTCCAGACTTTCTTGTGCTTCTTGGGTACAACCTTGTAATAACAGTTGTTCTGTCAAAATCAGGTGTAGATAATCTGAGCAATGTTTTTCACTGTCAGAGCATTGTTCTTCTAGCAGCGTCAACGCATCTTCACAAGCAGATAATTTTAAGGCTGAATTGAAGAGGATACTTGATATGCCACTTTCATATAATCCGAGGGGAAGGGTCTTAACTGGAGTTTAGACTAAAAGCGATATGAGAGAACGCAAACCAAATGGAATTAG
>NZ_JBDNJQ010000337.1:0-2573 GCF_051172895.1 Nostoc sp. CALU 1950
CATAGTTATTGTATGAAAAATATCACTGAAAAACTCACAAAGTCAACAGACTAGGTAGAGTCTCATCTATTTAACTTAGAAGAAAGCTTAGAATTACCTGCTTCCTTTGTACAGCAATTGCGCTCAGTTGCGTTGAATGGACTGAAAAAGTTCCAAATCTCAGAGTATGAGATTGGTTTACTATATCTGCAAAATAATTTTGTGCGACCTCTAGAACCAGGAGAGTATGCTTTTTGGTCGGTAGATAGAGATGTTACAGTCCGAATTCTCAGCCGGATTATCCCTAACCCAGACTTTCCCCTGGAAGATGTACTCATTGAAAAACATCTTACAACTGATTTTACTCAGCCAGTCAATCTCGATGGTGCTTCTGCTATTGAAGTGCATGAAATGATTACCTTCTTAGAGGAGCAAATTGTTCAAGGTGCAGTCTCTCTATCATCTGGCACAATTGCTCAGGCAAAATCAGCAGGGCGGGATATTTCTAAATGGGTACAAGATTCTCTCAGTATCGGTGGTGATGACTTCTTAGATGAAGAGTCAAGTTATTTCGTACCGATTCCTGTCGCTTTGGTTGCAATTGTTGATGATAGCCTGGAGGTTAAAGAATTCTGATCACATCATGGAGGATGCGATCGCCTACCTTGTTGTCGAGTTGGGACATCACCAATAGCTACAATCATCCTCCCAGAGCATCTATGTATATTTACACTTAGTCCGCATTAAAATATATACTTGATAGATAAACTCTAATTATGCCGATTCAATGGCATAGGGTCACTGCAATGTCAATTGATGAAATTAAAAACCAGCAAAATAATGGTCTAGTTCAACCCACTTTAATAGAAAGCCTAGTCAAGGCAAAAGACAAGAATAAATCTAAAAAATCCAAACGGATTTTTGATGGTAGTACTGAAGCTTTTGCCAAGAAAATTCCCAAAAAGACTTTTGAAACTGAACTAGAGAAACTCCAGATTGAGCTAGTCAAAATGCAATACTGGATTAAGCACACTGGCTATCGGGTTGTCGTCATATTTGAAGGGCGCGATGCTGCCGGCAAAGGAGGAGTAATTAAACGCATTGCCGATCCACTCAATCCTCGTGGCTGTCGTGTAGTCGCTCTGGGAACCCCCTCCGATCGCGAAAAAACTCAGTGGTATTTTCAGCGTTACGTGCAACATCTTCCGACAGCAGGCGAGATAGTCCTTTTTGATCGCAGTTGGTACAACCGAGCCGGAGTTGAAAAGGTAATGGGCTTTTGTACTGAAGCAGAATATCAAGAATTCATGCAATCTTGCCCGGAATTTGAACGAATGCTGGTACGTTCAGGCATTGTTTTAATCAAGTACTGGTTCTCCGTCAGCGATGAAGAACAAGAAAAACGCTTTCTTTCTCGCAGTCACGATCCAGCAAGGCGCTGGAAACTCAGCCCAATGGATTTAGAATCACGCGATCGCTGGGTAGAATATTCCAAAGCCAAAGATACCATGTTTGCTTACACAAATATTCCCGAAGCCCCTTGGTTTACCATTGAAGCAGATGATAAAAGACGGGCGCGGCTCAACTGCATTCATCATTTGTTGAGCAAAGTTCCTTACGAAGATATGACACCTCCTCCCTTAGAGCTTCCGTCTAGACCTGTGGCTGAGGATTATGTTCGCGCCCCCCGCAATGAGCAGTTCTTTGTCCCTCAAGTATATTAACATCCGAATTTTGATAATAAATTCTTCTCGCAACACTTTTTAAGTTAGACCTAATGACTGACACAGACTCGTCAAATATACGTAAAAAAACAGCACTACTCAGATTATTAACAGCTTTCAAGCGAAGGCTCAATGAACAAATTAATCTTTGTCAAAGTATTGTGTTTGAATATGGCACAGTTGACGCAATTATAGACAATGATTTTTCTCAAGAGTATGTTGTACATGATTATGTATTTTACTGTTTTACCAAAGCGTGTAAAAGTTTGATTGCTGTATCAATTCTCCTTGAGAATAAACTGCCTGAAGATGCGATGAGCTTATTACGTAGCGTCTATGAAAACTATCTGCACATCATATATGTGATCCAAAATCCAGAGAATATAGACGATTTTGTGCATAAAAAAATTGGTCTTTATACAGGGCGCTTACAGCATCCAGTTTCTCAAAAAGGACGAAAGTTATCAAATCAAGTTATAGATACTGAAACTGGCGAAACTTTACCCTATGGTCTAGGTATATCAACTTTAGTTTCTCAAAGTAAGTATAAGTATGATCAAGCAGTTCATACAATCATGTTTCCATTCCTGAGTGAGCATACTCACCCTAATATGGTTGCTTCTGGCAATTATCGAGAGGATGATGACATACATTATTCCTGTTGGCAAGCCTCAAACACTTTACAGGCTGCGTTTTTTGCCATTTACATAAGTACACTAATTTTAAGTGAGTCATTAACTTTTGAAGCATTAGTTGAAGTCAAAGAAATCAAATATGAGTGCCGTCAAAGTATGAAGCTATGCAAGCGATTTCTGCAGGGCTATTTCATTCTGATTGAGTAATTGATATGGTACTGAAGTCATCTCACCC
>NZ_JBDNJQ010000338.1:0-2559 GCF_051172895.1 Nostoc sp. CALU 1950
AATTGTGCAAAATAATCTGTATTATTCACTACAAAATTAGATGCGCTTACCCTGGGTATTCCAGGAGAAGTACAGGCTTGTCTGCGAGTATATGCTCGAATTAACCAAGAAAAGTTTCTCGGAAGAGTTATATATCGCTCATCAAAATAGGGATGATGGAAAACTTTGGAACCTGAAGATGGTCTGTATGAATAAAGAAATATATTAACTGAGAAAAACTCGTACACTTTGATATTTTAGAGCTAGGCAATATCGGGTGGGTTGCTTGAACTACTAAAGTAGCGGCTAAGTTTATCTCCTGTTTGTTTGAGCGCACCTAATAAACTAGTGCTAAACTGCTGTCGCTCAGTTGGGCTTTGACAAACAGTAAAAATTTCTTCAAACTGATCCACAATCAGTAGGGTGCGCGGAGATCGCGATACTCGAATTAATCGTGCTAGCCCCGTTGTTCCTTCGCGATCGCTGTTTCTGGAATATTTTCGCCCACTGGGTTGAAATGGTGCTGGCAGAGCGAATGGATTTTAACCCAGAATTAAACGTGCGAATGTTTCTTAACGTTAATCGACCACACAATAATGAAGTAGCAACATCGTTGCACGCGTAGGCGTAGCCCGCCGCAGGCATCGCATCAATTGAGTGTTAACAAGCACAGATCACTCGATAATCCGCAACTTGGGTTAAATAGACAACACAAAAATGCGATCGCACCAGCAACTCTTTTAACCTGGTAAAAATGTCGCAATAAACTTTTCAACCGCTTTAGGGTCTTGCAATGATTGTAGAGACGGCTATTCATCGCGTCTCTTGCCTGAAGCCAACAATTGGGAGTGGCAAAGATGAGGAAGCAGGGGAGCAGAGACTTTCTAATGCCCTATTCCCAATGCCCTATTCCCAATGCCTTATATTCAAAACTCGTAGCGTACCACACTAAAACTTATAGAAATAGTGGGTTAGGCTTGCCTTAATGCATTTGCATAAAACAGCAATTTACACGGTAAGCTTGTGTCTGATTTAGCGCTACATAATTATCTCCCTCGCGTTCCCGATGCAGCATTGCAAGAATACATAGAATGGTGTGTTTTAGAGCAAGCTCAAGCCGCAGAATGTAACTTTACTCCTGATAGAAGTAAGTTAGATAATTTGCCACCAGAAGACTACGTTCCTAAACTTGTCGAGCAGTTTATGAAAGTAAAACCAGACCCAATTAAAGCCGGTTTGGTAGCTGCGATCGCAGGTAAGGAAGCTGACAAACATAATTTATCCGGTTTAGCGATCGCTGCCGATTTTGTATCTCTTTATGTTAAGTATTTAATTCCTAAAGAGGGAAGTACTAAAGAACAGGCTGAAGAGATATTAACTCAAGCATCACAACATCAGTATGAAAAACTAACTGAAGTTGCCAAGAAACATGGTGTAGAGTTCTAGTTTTCTGCTGATTAATTATTTTTCAGAGGCTTTGTCTATATTATTTAGTCAGAGCCTCTGATGTAAACGCGTATTTTGCAAATTACGGCAACAACTCAAAGTAATTACAGTGTCTCGGACGAACAAAACCAAAATTACGATGCTAAATATCTAAAAATTTGGCAAATTTATCAAAACATTGTTTATTGCAATATCATATTTAACGGAATTTTAACTTTATTATCAAGTATCTTAATCGCTTTTTCTAAATCATTGCATTAAAATATCTAAAGATTTGACAAAATTATCAAAATATTTTTTATTGTCTTGAGAAGCGAAATCAAATAAATTGTAGATGTAAGTAGCATAGATTACAAACTAAAAACTAATAACTATTTGGCTAAAAAAAACAAGAAATTCATGAAGCAGACTTAACTTTGTCTGTTCAAATAGCTATAGGAATCCCATACTTTTTTTGAAAAGCGAATCTGCTTTAAAGCTTGCCGGATAAAGTTTTGATTCTTACAATACCTCGCAAGACTCAAGTCGAATTCCTATATGCGAGCAAGATTTTCATGCTAAAAATAGGAGGATTAGGTCTAATGACAGATTTGATTAATAGTGATAGCGGTAACTCCTCTACTGGTGGGAACAATCCGTTGATAAATTCACCCTTCGGTAGCCTGAGTGAAGTTCTGAGTGATGAAGACTTCTCCAACATATTTAGCGGTCTTGGTAATGGACAAGGTAGCGATAGTCCATTCGGTGGTAGTGGCAATAATGGAACTGATTTCCCCTATGGTGGTAATCCTTTCGCTGATGACAACTTCTGGAATATCTTTGCAGGCGGTGTAAATCCATCGGCAGGTGGCGGCCGTGACCCTTTGACTGGTACTGGCAACCAAATCAGCACAACTGAAATACCAGATGGGTTTGGTTTGAGAGTTACTATTAACGACCAGATTAATTCAAGGCTTAACGAGGAACTGGGTGATAACGTAATCCCCTCACTTGCGGGTGGTCAAAATCCATTCGCGGGTGGTTCAAATCCATTCGCGGGTGGTTCAAATCCATTTGCTGGTGGTCAAAATCCATTCGCTGGTGGTTCAAATCCATTTGCGGGTGGTTCAAATCCATTTGCGGGTGGTTCAAATC
>NZ_JBDNJQ010000033.1:0-56562 GCF_051172895.1 Nostoc sp. CALU 1950
GTCTTTGATACTCATTAATCCACCTCGGAACTCCATTAATGAGTCTTTGATACTCATTAATCCACCTCGGAACTCCATTAATGAGTCTTTGATACTCGTTAATCCACCTCAGAACTCCGTTATAGCGGTTCTCGATCCAGTGAAGTACAATTTTGACCTCTCTCCAAACCTCTCTCCTTTTAGGAGAGAGGCTTTGAATTGTTCCCCCTTCCCGCGTTCGGGAAGGGGGTTAGGTCTATTTGCACACCTGTACCTCACCGGATTGAAAATGGCTATAACGAGTCTTTGATACTCATTAATGAAGCGATGAACTGTACTTTATTTATTTCCTACCCCATGCCCAATGCCCCATGCCCAATCCCCAATTCCCTATCCCCCAATTGTATTTGTGTCAATGTCAAATTTGCTGGCGATCGCTGAGATTATTTCTTGCTCAATTGGTGTAGTCTGATTGTCAGTCTGGGCAATTTTATAACATTGAGCTAACAAAGGTATGGCAAAATCACGATTTAGCTGATTTAGTAATACATCTAAAGGTTGGGGTGATTTGATATTTTGGGCAATGGCATCCAAGGACTTAGGACTGATGTTTACAGCTTTTAATTCTGGCAAAATTTCTTCCCAAGTCTTTTCTGGATGACTGGCTAGGATCATGTGGACTAAGATTTGATCCATGAGAGTTTGTTGAGCGATCGCACTTTCGAGATACTTTTCGCTTTCGGCTTTTAAGGTTGCCAATGTCTCTGGCGATTCGAGGGATGTTGATTCATCCAGCTTGGCTTCGTAGAATCGACAAGCAGCATACCCCAATGAATAGATCATTGTCGCATTTGAACTAGCTCCGATCGCTGCACCCGCAAAAGGTACATTTCGCAGCAACCCTAATCCAGCAGCTTTTAATAAACGGCCTCCACCCAAAGCCAAACCAAAAATTGCCAAAACTTCACCTTTCCGGGCAGGATCTTTTAAATCTAGCCCATAGTCAGATGCAATCTCATAAATCATTTCTGATTGCAATTTTGTTGTTGCTGTTAAATCAATTGCCAATAATGCAACTGCTACTCCCGGCAAAATACTAGTTGCTAGTCCAACAGTGCCAGCTTTAGTTGCTTTTGCCAGCATGATTCGGTGAGCAATCTGGCTAGTTGATTCATTGGGATACTTTTGCTTTAGCTTCTTTACTGCCGCTTCTGCTTTTTCTAAATCAATAATGTCAGTACTACCAATTAGCCAGTTGAGATTTAAGACTCCAGATACTTTTCTAATCAGCCAATTCTGGCTGAGGTGGTTAACAAACTGACCGCTAGTTTGAGTTGTTTGCTCAATTAACTTGTGTGTTTGTTTCGCGGTGGCTTCTCCCACACCCACTACTGTGTCTAAAACTGCCATGCCAGTATCAGCAACAGTTTTAACAAAAGACTCTATTATAGATGGTTCATTTTCTACTGATGATTGAGCCTGAATTCCGACTTTTGAAGTTTCTGTGGGTGAATTACCGGATTTTTTCACTTCTATTTCTTGGGGTTTGTCTGCCATTCTTTGACACCATTCTCTAAAGCCTCTCTCTTTCTTTTAGCGAATCCTGAGCGGCTGTACATCCCTCTATAAACATAATTATCAGTTTCAGAATGAACTATTTTCTTGTTTTAAAAACTGTGTTAATCCATCAAGAATAGGAACATACTCTCAGAGGATGTTTTAAAAGTGGTCGGCTGTAATTTTAGGCACTTGTTGATCCCCCCAACCCCCCTTAAAAAGGGGGGCAAAAAATTCTCAAAGTCCCCCTTTTTAAGGGGGATTTAGGGGGATCTAAAACGTTTTGCTACCGACCAGAGGACTTTTAAAACATCCTCAAATCCCTGTGTTTGATCTAGGAAGACAATGAAAACACAGGTAAACCACCAGTATCAGATGAGAAACGCGGGTAGAAATATCCCAATTATGATGCGATCGCACCTCACCCTATCCTCTCACCTCTAACCCGGTACTGATATCAGCATTACTTTCTAAAAATTCGTTATCCTTAAGAATTTCATAGAGATTAGTATCTTGCTCTAGTAAGCAAGCATGTCCGCAATGGGGCAATATCACAATCTTGTTATTTGGTAGGATATTCCCTATGCGCTTTACTTCACTTACAGAAGGCAAAAGGCGATCGCTACCACCGGCAATCAACAAAACTGGTTGAGTCAAGCGACTTAACTGTTCCTGATCAACTTGAAACTCTCGCAGTAAAGACAATCGCCAAAGAACGGTTTCTGATGGTACAGAACGCATAGTTTTCAGTAAATCATGGCGATCGCTCCGAGAAATGCGTGGCAAAGATGCTAAAAACGGCAACAACCCTAGTGCGCCAACATCATACAATCCTGATGGCACTAAGTAAGTGAGTTGGGATGCCCAATGCAACCAAGGGCGAAGCTGAAAGGATGAAGCTGGGTTAATTAGGATAATTCGCTTAAATAAGTGAGGTGCTTTGATTGCTACTTTCATTGCCAAGCAACCACCAAAGGACTCACCACACAGATAAACTGCTCTCTGAGAACTTTTTTCTAATTCTGCGTGGATCAAGTCCAGTACACTTTTAGTTAGCACATCCCAAGTGGTAAGGTCTTGACGGGGGATCGCCAAACTGCGGACATCGAAGCCAGTTTCTAATCCAGTGGTTTGCGATCGCAATAGTTGACCTGTTCCATCCATTCCTGGCAAATATACCAATAGGGGATACTCTGGCTGTACTCGTTCAGGAGTCAGGAAACAAGGCTTTAACTCAACTTCAGAGATAGTCATTAGTCATTGGTCAGTAGTCAATGGTCATTTGTTAATGGTATAAAACTTTTGAACTGTTGATTGTTCGGACGATTCAAAATCCAAAATCGAACGGCTCTAATAGCAACCTTGGCGCAGTAAATCACTAATTTCACCATGACAGTGTTCTGTCAGTTCAGCCACAACAGTTCTGGCTTGTTTGCCATGATATTTTTGATGATGTTGGGGCGTAATCCAATAAGGACGACCGATTAACACTGCAACCCGACGATAAATTACCAAAGGATGCCAACCACTTTGGTTAAATAAAGGTTCTGAGGGGTCAAATACACTCAAAAGCCTTAGTGGGAAGCCATTCGTGTTTACCTCTTCTAAGGAGGCGATCGCGATCGGCAAAATCGCTAAATCCTGCACATTCCCTCGCAATGCCAAATGGGCAAATCCCCGCTGAAACTCACCCACCTGGTTTGGCTGAGTAAATTTCACCATTGGTTCAGTCCCTTCTGGAAATACTCCCACCATCTGCTTGGACTGCAATAGCAACTGCGACTGCGAAAAAAAGCTTTGCTGGCGGTTTTGAGTCTCCTCTAAGGGAAAACACCCCAATTGTCCGGTGACAATCTCCCGCATGACTGGCACTTGTCCCATATAGTGATGGCAAGCAAAGCGAATCGGATTCGATAACGCCGCCATTAAAATCAGTGCATCCATAAAGCTGCGGTGATTGCTAACTACCAACACGCTGGCATCCTGGGGAATGCGGTCTTCGTAATAGCGAAACATTTGCGTTGAGAATGCCGCCACCAAAGCGCGAGAAATCTCTAGGGGGCTATTTCGACTCATACCTAATCAATATATTTTTCCGGTAAATATGGCGGTTTATCTTAATTTAATTTTTACATTTCTTTACTATTGCCATGACCGTCTTAAGATAGAAATATCTAATCGACAAAAGCAAATAGATTTTTCACGTTCTCGATTATGTATTCTTGATCACAAGAATTTCTAATAGAAAGTATTCAAAAAGATTATGATTAGTTAATTTTCATCTTTTAGGCAAAAATTATCAGAATTGATGCATATTACAAAACAATTATTGACATAATAAATTTGCTAGTATGAAGGTGTTATTGGAAAAAATAGGAATATTATTGTATAATTGCGTGGTTTTGCCGCTAAAAACTAAGATGTAAAACGTCAAAACGTTTTAATTAAGTTAATTTTTATTTATTTTTACATGAATCTAGTGAATAAAACAGAAAAGACATTTGCACTAACCACACCCCTATATTATGTAAACGATGTCCCCCATATAGGCAGTGCTTATACGACGATCGCAGCAGATGTAGTTGCGCGATTTCACAGACTACTAGGACATCAGGTATTACTGATTACAGGTACAGATGAACATGGGCAAAAAATTCAGCGATCAGCAGAAAGTTTAGGCAAAGCACCACAAGAGTTTTGCGATGAAATTGTCCCTAGCTTCGTGAGTTTATGGCAGTTACTAGACATTCAATACGATCGCTTTAGTCGGACTACTGCACCTCGTCATGAAGCGATCGTCAAAGAATTTTTTGAGCGAGTCTGGGAATCTGGTGATATCTACCAAGGACAGCAACAAGGCTGGTATTGCGTATCCTGCGAAGAATTCAAAGAAGAACGGGATTTGCTAGAAGGACACCGTTGCCCAATTCATACTAACAAAGAAGTAGAGTGGCGAGACGAACAAAACTATTTTTTCCGCTTATCCAAATATCAAAATAAGCTGACAGAATTTTATCAATCTAGACCAGATTTTATTCAACCAGAAAGTCGGCGCAACGAAGTTCTCAGCTTTGTCAATCAAGGGTTGCAAGACTTTTCCATTTCGCGGGTGAATTTAGATTGGGGTTTTCCCGTACCAGTTGATCCCAAGCACACCCTTTATGTCTGGTTTGACGCGCTGCTAGGTTATGTCACAGCATTACTAGAACCAGATGCAGAACCGACTTTAGCAAATGCTTTAGAAACATGGTGGCCAATCAACCTGCACCTAATTGGTAAAGATATTCTCCGCTTCCATGCAGTTTATTGGCCCGCAATGCTGTTGTCGGCTGGCTTACCCTTACCAGAGCGAGTATTTGGGCATGGCTTTTTGACCAAAGATGGGCAGAAGATGGGCAAAAGTCTGGGTAATACCCTTGATCCTATCGCGTTAGTTCAGCGCTATGGTAGTGATGCCGTTCGTTATTACTTCCTTAAGGAAATCGAATTTGGCAAAGATGGAGATTTTAATGAAGTAAGGTTCATCAATGTTTTGAATGCAGATTTGGCAAATGATTTAGGTAATTTGCTCAATCGCACCTTGAACATGGTGAAGAAATACTGCGCCCAGAATAAAGTCCCATCAATCGGCAATGAAGCGATTCCTGACGAAAATCCTTTGAAAGCAATTGGTTTACGTCTAGGGGAACAGGTGAAACAAGCATACCAAGAGCTAGCTTTCAATCAAGCCTGCGGGGCTATCCTTTCATTGGTGCAAGCCAGTAATAAGTTTATTGATGAACAAGCTCCTTGGTCATTATATAAACAGGGACAGCAGGAGTCGGTGGAAAAAGTTCTCTACGCAGTTCTAGAATCAGTTAGACTAGCAGCTTATCTGCTATCCCCAATTATTCCGAACATCAGTAGCGATATTTATCAGCAGCTGGGCTTTGGAATAAACTTTAACGATCAAATACAAAGTTCAGTTACCGCCCCTTTTGCCACCCATGCTACATGGGGAATACTATCCAGTAAACAAGAGTTGGGTACACCCAAACCTATTTTTAAGCGAATAGAACCCCCGAAAAACGATTAGTCCTTATCAAAGTCTGATTTTGTTCAATCTCTTATTTTCTCAAAAAATTTATCGGGGCTGAACTTAAAATTAGCCTCGGAACATTATCATAAGCCGCTGTGACTAGCATCTAAAAGTTGGTAATTTGTATCAAAAATAACAGGGATAAAAATTGAGGTATCACAATGATGTTGAATAATTTGGAAAACGATTCGATCTTTACGCCAGAACAAGTTTTGGAGAATCGGGGTAGAGTTGCCATATTTATAGATGGCTCAAATTTATTTTACGCTGCACTGCAACTAGGAATCGAAATCGACTACACCAAGCTATTGTGCCGATTAACTGGAGGTTCCAGACTACTGCGATCTTTTTTCTACACTGGTGTAGACCGGACAAACGAGAAGCAACAGGGTTTTCTGCTGTGGATGCGTCGCAATGGCTATCGAGTCATTGCTAAGGATTTAGTCCAGCTACCAGATGGTTCTAAAAAAGCTAACCTGGATGTAGAAATAGCAGTCGATATGATGGCACTAGTAGATTCTTATGATACCGCAGTTTTAGTCAGCGGTGATGGGGATTTAGCTTATGCAGTTAATTCAGTGAGCTATCGTGGCGTGCGGGTAGAAGTAGTGAGCTTGCGTTCGATGACCAGTGACAGCTTAATTAATGTAAGCGATCGCTACATCGATTTAGAAGCCATCAAAGAAGATATTCAAAAAACCCCTCGCCAAAGCTATCCATACCGGCCTTTATCTGGCATCGGTTTTTTGGAAGACCCCAGAACTAGTGATGGACACCTAGAAATCCAAGAATAATGGCGTATAAATTTCATCAAAAGGGGAGATGGGGCAAGAGAAAAATTCAAAATTTCTCCTCCACTCCCTCTTTTCTTATTTTACCTTTGACCTTTTTCTTAGTATTTGGTTTAGTTGCCTGTGGGAGTAAATCTCCCTCAGCCTCCCAACAAAATACTGTGGATTCATCTAATTCAGATAGCGATTTGACTTTCTTTGATGTCACTTTAGAACAAGCAGATGAAGTGGGACGACCCATTTGGAAAGTCAGGGCTAAAACCGCAAAATACACCAAAGAAAAACAAATTGGTCAGGCTGAAAACCCTTATGGTGAACTATACCAAGATGGCAAAGTAATTTACCAAATCAAGGCAGATGTAGCAGACATTGAGCAAGATGGGAAGCAGTTGTTTCTTAAAGGTAAGATATTTGCCACAGACCCTAGTAATGGAATTGTATTGCAAGGTAATGAATTAGAATGGCGTCCCCAAGAAGATTTGTTGATTGTCCGCAATCAGATTAACGGGACTCATAAACAACTAAAAGCAGTGGCGCAAGAAGCGCGAGTTAAAACCCGCGAACAGCGAATGGAATTTTCTGGAGGGGTAGTAGCAAATTCTGCTGATCCCCAGTTACAAGTCAGAACCGAGCATTTGATCTGGAATATTAAAGAAGAAAAACTGATTGGCGATCGCCCCATAGAAATTGATCGCTACAAAGATAATAAAATTAGCGATCGCGGCAAGGGAAATTATGCCGAAGTCAATTTAAAAACAAAAATTGCCACTGTCCAGAAAAATGCCCAACTAGAATTACTAGACCCACCACTGCAAATAGCTAGTAACTCTATGATCTGGGACATGAACACAGAAAGTGTCACCACAAACTCGCCTACACGAATGTTCCACCGTGCCGAAAATGTCACAGTGACATCCAATCAAGGTCAAATGATAATACCGCGAAAAATTGTTTATTTAACAGGTAACGTCAACGCCGTTGGTCAGCGTCGCCAGTCTCTAAGATCCAATTCATTAACTTGGTATTTAGACAATAAGTTAGTTGAAGCTCAGGGAAATGTGCTTTATCGGCAAGTTGACCCACAAATAAATTTTGCGGGTGAAACAGCCGTTGGTAATCTGCAAACAGAAAATATTGTTGTCAAAGGTGGCAGTCCTAGCGGTAGGGTAGTAACGGAGATTATTCCCCAAGAAAGAGCCAATCGTCAGTAGTGGAGTTAGGGCGAATCAGGGAATGGGGAGTGGGGAGAAATGAACTAGCTTTTTAACTCCGTTAACGAGTCTTGGAGAGAGATAAACGAAATTACAACATTCCTTCATCCCGCTACTCGCCACTCGCCACTGATAAATTTTGGGTTGGTCGAGTACTAGGCTAGGATTTTAGTACTACAAGTCCTTTGATAACCCATGAATGGATCAAACAGATTAGGTAAGGAATCCTTGCCAACACCCCAGCAAGCAGAATATTCCCACCATCATGATACAGAGCAAGAGCAGACAGATCATACTCATGGGACTGGAGAGTTAGCTCATTCTCACGTCCATAGTGAAGAATCTCTACGGCGAATTGTCAATCGATTATCGCGTATAGAAGGACATGTTCGTGGTATTAAGGCAATGGTGCAGCAAAGTACCCCTTGTCCTGATGTTCTACTGCAAATTGCCGCAGTGCGAGGCGCATTAGATCGGGTAGCGCGAATTGTTTTAGATGAACATTTAACCGAGTGCATTGGTAGAGCCGCACAAGAGGGTAATATTGACGTTGAAATTAAACAGTTAAAAGCTGCTTTGGATCGATTTTTACCTTAAAAATTAAAAAAATAATGTAGGATACATTCGCTATTCAATAGTGCATCATGATATTCACCTCAGCAATATCATGTTGCGAACTTGTAGACAACCTATTTTAATAGACTTTCTCTGCTTTTACCTCGTTTCCTCCTATAAAAAGGGAACGAGAAAAGAACCTTACTCCATAAGATAATATGCTGTGCAGCAAAGATAGTTTTTAACTAGACGATGGTCAGAAAAAATTATCAATTTTACTATTCTTTCATGGGCAACCCAGAAAAAACACTGATTCTTTTTCTGCATGGTTTCATGGGTAACATTAATGAATTTGATGAAGCGATAAAATTACTATCTGATGAATTTTATTATTTAACAATTGATCTCCCTGGACATGGCAAAACCCAAATTTTGGCTGGGGATGATTACTATACAATGACAAATACTGCCCATGCTTTAATCAACTTGCTGGATGAGTTAAAAATTGCCAAATGCTTTTTAGTTGGTTATTCAATGGGTGGAAGATTAGCTTTATATCTTACCCTGAATTTTCCAGAACGTTTTTATAAAGTTGTACTAGAGTCAGCTTCCCCAGGTTTGCCAACAGAAGCAGAACGATTAGAACGCATTAAACTTGATACGCAAATAGGTAGAAAGGTAATAAGAAGTTTTGAAAAAAACGATTTTGCCGCTTTTTTATCAAATTGGTATGAGCAGCCGATTTTTGCTTGTATAAAAAATCATCCAGAATATGATCGCATGGTAAAAAGTAGGTTGCAGAACAATCCCCAGGAATTAGATAAATCACTACGCTTTATGGGTACTGGATACCAACCTTCTTTATGGGAAAAGCTAAAAGATAATACAATTTCTATTCTGTTATTAGTTGGCGAATATGATAAAAAATTTATATCTATTAATACAGAAATGGCTAAAAAATGTGAATTTGCCCAGATGAAAATAATTGATGATGCTGGACATAATATCCACTTTGAAAATACCTTGGCATTTGTGGAAAATATCAAATATTTTTTGTCCGCAGCAAGTTAAAAATTAATCTAACCTCACTGCTTCTTTATTGCCTTGCTAGAAGGAGTTGGGGATGGTGTCAAATTCGGGGCTGTTGGTTGATTAACTGCGGTTAATTCTTCTTGCAACATTTTCTGATAAATCTTAGGTAAAGAGCTACTAACAGAATTAGTTTCTATCCCATATCCTAAACTTGTCCAGGTGGGAGAGAGTCGCCGCAAAACATCATTTAACTTTCCCTGACGCAACAGTTGAGAAATATCAACTCCCCAAACTTTAGAATCATTTAACCATCGGTAAACTACTACATCTTGATACTCTGCTTCAAAACTATAACCAGTCCAAAACATCATCTGCATTGGATTTGGATGATAACGAGGGGCTAAACGATCCCAAGTAATGTTGATAATTTGATATCTGCCAGCAGCGGTAGAACAATTACCTGTGTTGGGGCCTGTGACAATTGTGACGCATATCTCAGGATGTCGGCTGAGGTCGTTGACTTGCTGTCCACCGTATAAAAGCGAATAGGGACGGTTACCACTTGCCTCACTCGCCGAAATGGTTCGCATTAAAGCGCGGATATAGGGGTCGCCCTGTTTCATCACCAAAGGCGGCTGTTTATTTTCAAAGATGGGATCAGAAGGCGATCGCAAGTCTCCAATATACCATTGCAATAAATACACAAAGCCGAGAAGCGCGGCTATTGGGCCAATAAGTTTTTCAACACCTTTGAATTCAAAGCCTTTCAGAGTCTAACTCCTTCAAATTTGCTCTGTTTGCTAACAACAATAATTGACGCGCTCATTCTGGCAAAGTTCACTTTCATTCAATACATACCTACTGTTCGTAGGGGGCGCATAGATGCGCCCCTTAGCGTTAACTCTTCACTGGTTCATTAGGCGACATTAGCAAATAATTCCCCAAAAGTTTTGGAGCTAGCTTCAGGTTTGGCAACAATTTCGACAATTTTATTCCGTGCATCAGCTTCAAACAGCGCCTCAACCGCAACTTGGGCGACTTTCTGCCTGGGGATGCTACCCTCAAACAGTGTATCTGCACTCTGCATCACAATGGGGTCAAGGTTATCTTCATTCTTCAAGCCACCAGGTCGCACAATCGTATAAGTCAGACCACTTTTTTGGATATACTCTTCGGCTTGCTTTTTCCACAACAAAATCAGCCAAAACAAATTCAGTGGATGGAAAAGCTGCGAAATACACAAAGAAGAAACTAAGACAAAATGTTCAATTCCCTTTGTTTTAGCAGCATCTACTAAATTTTTAGTCCCTTCAAAATCCACTTTATAGGGGCCAGTGGGGTCAAAGCTCGGTTTTGCGCCAGTTGCAACCAACACAACTGTGCTATCTCCCAACGCAGCAGCCAGACTTTCTGGTTGTAATACGTCGCCTACAACTAATTCGGCTTCAGGAGAGAGAATACCCCTAGCTTTCTCTATATCCCGCACCAAGGCTCGGACGGGAATATTCCGCGCTATCAATTCTTGCACAATCCGGCGACCTGTTTCACCCGTTGCCCCTGCTACAAATGCTTTCATGAGAAATGCTATCCTGGGAAACTATTGTGTGCTTGTTCAGTTCTTTATTTTAGTAATTCTATGGAGTTGATGGCAGATTAATAAGGTTTCAGTAAAATGGGATTTGAATGCGAAATGACCCAGGCGCGTGGGGAATCATTAATATAGACGAACGCCAAAGTATACAGTAATGCATTTATGCTTTCAAGAAAAAGCGAATATAAATCCTGGGAAATAACAGAAGCAGTTTTACCTGTAGCCTCCACCCAAGAAGAAGCTAAGGAAACATTAACCGAAGCAAATGTAGCAACGCTCACAAAATTTTACGGTCGTTATCAAGACTGTATGGAAATGGCTGCCCCAGTAGAGAAGGTTGCTGAGTATCTCAATGCTCACGCCTCATGGTTTTCGCGCTGCGCTGAACCCATGAAGGTACAATCACTTGGGGAAAATGGCTATGCTTTAGTAATTGGTCGTTTTGGTTCTTTCGGTTATGAAGTAGAACCGAAAATTGGTTTAGAATTGTTGCCCCCAGAGGAAGGTATTTACCGCATCCGTACAATCCCCATTCCTGACTATCAGCCGCCTGGTTATGACGTAGACTACCACGCAGCCCTCAAGTTAATAGAAACGGATGTTTCCTCTAGTATTGGGGAGGTTACAAGGGTTGAATGGGAATTGGATTTAATAGTTTATATTCACTTTCCCCGGTTTATTCAGCGATTACCCAAGTCTCTAGTTCAATCTACAGGCGATCGCGTACTTAACCAAATCGTCCGCCAAGTCTCCCGCCGCTTAACTCGCAAAGTTCAGGAAGATTTTCATAAGTCTTTGGACATACCCTTTAATGCCAATTCCAGGCAAAAGCGGTGAACGAAAGTGTTAAGAAAAATCTGACTAATGGATAGTCACAAGTGGGGACAATACAATTCGGATAAGCAGGCGAGGTAGGGGAGGAAAGAGAGTTATTAAGCAATTTGTCTTCCCCTACTCGCCTCAACAGATAACTTTGTTGTAAGTGCAAAGGGACAGACTTGAACTAAAGTTCAAGTTAAGGAGAGATTCGTCGAATTCACGTTTAATTAATTAGTCAACAGACTAATCACGAGTTTGTCGCGTCACCAAACCACCAACAAACGCCCCTAAAACAGTACCTGTCCACAGTCCTGTTGTGCTACCTTGCCATATTGCTCCTGGTGTCATCCAAGCGTTGCACATCTCCTTTAAACCCCAAGGTTGGTTTTGGCACTTTTGGCTATGCAGCATTATGGTAATTTGCCCACTGGTGTAAGCACCAAAAAAACCTGATGACAACGCCAAAAAAGTGCAAATTAAAATTTTATTTTTTGTCATTAGTCATTAGTCATTTGTCATTTGTCCCTTATTCCCATGCCCCATGCCCAATGCGCCATTCCCAATCAACCAGTATTTCTCATCCCAGCGGCAATACCATTAATAGTTAGCAATGCTCCTCGCAGTAACTCGCCTTTGCTGTAACGAGAGTGGATGACTCCAGAAGTAGCATTAGTATTTAGGGACTGGCGTAGGCGCTTAAGTAGTGAAACTTGGATAAATCCCAAGGGGACAATTGTGCCATTGCGTAACTGCACAGATCGCTGCAATACAGGATCACCATCTAACAGTCGATTGTGATCGGTGATTTTTAACACCAAATCCCTTGTCAGATAGAACTCGCTGGCAATTTGGTCAAAAACCTTGGCAAAACGAAGTTGATCTTCTGGTTTTGACAATTCTTGGACATAGTGATGTGCCATTTGCATATCTACTTTTGCCAAGGTCATCTCGGCTTTAGAAATCACCATCTTGAAGAACGGCCACTTAACATAAAAGTAGCGCAGCAATTTCAAATGTTCTTCTGGTTCTGCGTTCAAGAAGTCTTGTAAAGCTGTGCCAACGCCGTACCAGGAAGGCAGCAAAAATCTAGTTTGTGTCCAGCTAAATACCCAAGGAATAGCTCGCAGACTACTTAAATCTTTCTTACCAGATGGACGGCGGGCTGGACGAGAGCTAATTTGTAGCTGGCTTATTTCTTCAATTGGGGTTACTTGGTGGAAGAAGTCAACAAAATCAGGCTGTTCGTAGATTAGAGCACGATAGTGTTGACGCGATCGCGCTGCTAATTCTTCCATAATCTCGTTCCAGGGTTCAATATCATCAAACCCTGTCCGCAGTAGACTAGCTTGAATCACAGCTGTAGTGATGGTTTCCATGTGGTACAAAGCCAAGTCCAACAAGGAGTATTTAGAAGCCAAAACTTCTCCTTGTTCGGTAATCTTGATTCGCCCATTGATACTATGACCGGGTTGAGCCAAAATCGCCTCGTAAGCAGGGCCGCCACCGCGTCCCACAGAACCGCCGCGTCCGTGGAAAATCCGCAAATTTAGATCATAGCCTTCTGCTATTTGTTGCAGTGATTTTTGGGCTTTATGAATTTCCCAGTTGCTACTTAAAAAACCAGAGTCTTTGTTGCTGTCAGAATACCCCAGCATTACTTCTTGCAAGTTGGGGGTGAGGGGGGAGGAGGTTGGGGATGAGGGAGCAGGGGGGGCAGGGGAGGCAGGGGAGGATGAATTTTCATCCACGACAACGCTCTCTGTTTTTGTCTGTTCGTAGCCGCCGGCTAATAAGGCGCGATATAAGGGGAGTTCAAACAGTTTCCGCATGACGCTTCGGGAGCGTTGTAAGTCTTCTACTGTTTCAAATAGGGGGACAACTTGAATAGTTCCGACGGCAATGGCGGGGTCAAAAAGTCTGGCTTCTTTGGCTAACAGCAACACTTCCAGCACGTCGCTCACGTCGCGGCACATACTGATAATGTAAGTTTGGCAGATATTTAGACCAAATTCTTGTTGGAGCGATCGCACGACGCGAAAAGTTTCAATTACATCGTTGGTTTTTTCGGAAAATGGCAATTCTGCCGGAATTAATGGCCGACGGGTTTGCAGTTCTCCTGTGAGCCAAGCAACTCTTTGCTCCTCAGAGAGTTCGTTGTAAGGTTGAGGTAATATTTGCAGGTATTCCAGGATTTCATTCAGCGCATCGGCGTGGCGGGATGATTCTTGGCGAATATCTAGCTGTGTCAAGTTAAAACCAAAAATTTCTACTTGACAGATGAGATTTTCTAATTCTCGACAGCTTAAACCTGTTTCTGTCAAGTTGCGCTGAATCATCCGCAGTTCTGCTAAAAAATCGGCTCCGGAAAGATACAGGGGGCTATCTTGATTTTTTGGCGTTTCTCGATTGTATAAAGCTAGATTGCGATCGCGAGTATTTTCCAGCCGTTTCAGCACATAAGCTAGTTTGAGCCGATAGGGTTCTTGTCGATAACGCAGCGCCAGTGCGTCATAAACTTCGCTCAACTGGGACTGATCCAATTCTAGAGATTCCAGTAAGTCTGGTAAGACATCACTCCAGTGCATCGATACACTCAACAATTCAATCAGATTTTTCACTGACTGAATATATCTCCCGATCACCATTTTGCGCTGATAGCAAGCTGTCTTCCAGGTAATTTCGGGTGTGACTGATGGATTCCCATCCCTGTCTGAGCCTACCCAAGAGCCGAAAGAGCAAAAGTTTTTACTCGGTGGTTCTAGCCAAGGAAAGGTATTGGATAAGGTATGTTTGAAACGTTTATAAAGTTGGGGAATGCCATCAAACAAAACTTCTTGGAAGTAGTGCAGGGCATAATCTACTTCGTCTAGCACCGTGGGTTTAAACTGGTGAAGTTCATCTGTGCGCCACCACAGGCGAATTTCTTCGAGCAATTGTTCGCGGACATCTGCTGCTTCCCAAGCATATCCCCCAGATGTACCACCAGAATGGTTTTCCAAGGCATCCAGTTTTTGTAATAGTTGTACCACCTGGCGCTGCTTATCGCGGATGGTATGACGAACAATTTCCGTTGGGTGTGCTGTGAAAACTAAACGCACATCCAGATGTGCAATTAGACGTTGAATTTGCTGGGGTGGTACATTCAGTTTGAATAAATAGGGAAATAAAGCAGCAAAAGTCCCCTTTGGTTTGACTGGCGCTTTTTCTAGATAACTCTTTGTCAACAATTCTGCTGCTATTCCCTTGCTAACAGGCGCATCATCTTCTCTTTGATTGGAAGAATAGTTGACATTGGATGCTCTTTCTGCGTCTGTAGCCTCTGTTTCTGCTTCATAGCGGCTCAATTGCTGCCGTTGTTCGTATTCCTGCTCTATGATGTTGATCAACTGAAAATATAGAGCGAAAGCACGAGCCGCACGGATTGCTTCGTTGATATTTAGTTGTTCAATTAATTTAACGGCTGAGGATGCTTGGTCATTTGTTGCTTGTCCTTCTGGTGAACATAGATCGCGCAACTGCCGCAACAGATCTACCATATTTTGACCGCATTCTTGCCGGAGAACTGACTCCCACAATTCTTCCACTACCTGGAGACGATGACGCAAAAATAATTCCGACACCGGGTATATATCCGCAGTTTGAGACGAAGAGTATAAAAGGGAACCCATATTCTCTATTCTTGTAAAGCTAATTACTGTTTACGGTTCTAGGTTTTGCACTGAATGCTCACCGGGTTGTTCCTGAGCAAATAATTATTTGGTGTATATCTTCTCATCTTGATTGATTTCGTGTTCATCTGGGAAGTCGAGGTTGGGTAGGCGATCGCCTCGAAATAATTCTTCACTGGCTTCCCCGATAGATTCTAGTGCTCTTACTGTAGTTTTTCCGGTAATGAGCAGCAGTAATATAGACGCTGTACCTATTTGTAAAAGGAAAGATTGGGGAATGCTAAAAAAATCCAGATTAGATGGCGGGTTAGTTGAGGGTTGTTGGTTGGTAGGAGGCATTGCTAATTTTTGGTTATGGGAATATGGGTCAAAAGGAGTTATGAGTCAGGAGTTAAGAGTTAGGAGTTAAGATGACTCCAACGATCAAGGGATGGAGTTGAAATGAGATAAGCTTGTTGTTTGTTTCGCCTATCAGGGGCGTTACATTAGCACATTGGGACGCGAGTCCGGTTTTAAAGGACAAGTCATCAGCCAGTCATATAAAATTATTCTGACTCCTGGCTCCTAACTTCTGATTTCTGACTCCCTATTAGTAAAATAAACGCAAAACTCAACATTAGTCAGACTTGCAACCTGTACAAGACTATCTTGGCCGATTTTGTGAGCTACGAAGGTAACAAAATTGTTAAAAAAAAACGTCAGAGTGTGATAGACCTATGGTTCTAGTTTACAAGTGCAGGCACTATCCCCCAACAATCGCTTCCTGTAAAGTTAACTGAGCATGAAAACAGTATTACCAGATCGCCAGCAATCCTTAGTGCAATGGGTAAGCCAAGCAACAGGGATCAACACTTTCGGGGTGAAAGTCCGGTTGCGGGGAAATGACCTTCATATTCTTTGTGAAGGTACAGAATGTCCGCAGCGTTGGCACACTTTGTCTGATTTGCTGCAAGCACTACAGCAAACAAACTTAGATATCCTCACAAGTAACGAACAACCCTCAATATATCAAGTATTTGTCTATGGCCGAAGAAAAGGGGAACAGCGCCCCAAATGGTGCCATCGGGTTTACTTGAATCAAATAGATAAACATCTGGAGCAGGTGGAGCAAGCCTTGCTAGCAGACTCGGAAAAATCCAAACAATCGGGTGGAGCGTTAATTGTCTCTAACGAAAGTTTGGCACGCCAAGGCAACCCAGAAGCGATCGCTCGATATCTCAGCGAAACTCTGAGTACCTTAGGTGTATCGGTACAGGCAAAGATTAAGCTATATAAGCCAAAGAATTCTCAGCCAGAAGAAAATCGCCTGTGGATATTTTGCCAGTCGAGCTATAGCCCTGATGCATCCTTGCTTGCTGAACCAATAGCACAAAAGTTGCGTTATCTCAAGCTTTCCGGCTACCAAGATGCAGTTATTGTTTCTCAGGTGAGCGGCGAAACTGTACATGATTGGCTGCTGCGGGTGGATTTGACACCACCAGAAGTGATGCTGAAAGAGTGGGCGCGTTGGGGGGATATACAAGCGATCGCTCGATTATTAACTGAGGTACTATCAGGGTTAAAAGTTGCTGTCCAAGCTTCTCTGAAAGAATCAACGCTACATATCTTTTGTACCCCAGCTTTTGATCCCTTAGGAACTGCCCCAATCCCAGACAAGGAAGTGTGCTTAAAGGCGATTGTACCCCAACTAGAAGCGATCGCACCTCAAGGCATTCTCGCTGCCACCGTATACGGACAAAAAGCAGGCGACAAGCAACCCACTTGGATTGATTGGCTGGCTTTACCCGCTGCAAAACATCCCGCCTTTGCCCCATCACCACTAGAGTTGGCAAATACTGGCGATGAACCAGCCATCATATTTTTACTAGAGCGCTTACTCAATCCTGACTTGGATTGGCGGCTATTGACAGGTGGAATTCGCGTACTTTTACTGAACAAAAATGATTTATTGCACATTATGTGTGATGCACCTGTTTGTCCAGGGCGGCAACAAGTAGCAAGTAAAATTACGCAGTTTATTCGCCAATTAAAAATTCCCGGTATGATGGGAGTACGTATCTACGGTCGCCGGGCTGGGAATAAAGAACCTTTTTGGCATTATGGCGTTGATCTTGAACATCGCCAACGTTTAGTGCCAGAAGCAACCCCAGAATTTGCTGCTACTTCTAAATACGTTAACGATCTGGTAACCTCTGAGACTAGTGAGCCAATTTTGCGCCCCGACTTAACAACAGAAGAAGTTCAAAGTTTTGTAACCGAAGTAGCGCGAGATTGGATGGCAACGGCGAGTTCAACAGCGAAAAAATTCCTGTTGAGAAGCCAGTTATTTACCGAAAGCAACCAGTCAGCGGAACATAACCATGATGTTCAAGGAATTAAGATTGCTTTAGTTTGGGGAACACTGGGATTATTACTCACTCTCCAAACTGATTGGGTATTGGGTCGAATTATTGCACGGACTACGCCAAGTTCGCCAAAAGTCGCTAGTGCCATCCTCCCATCATCTTCTGAGCACAAGGCATCTTTGACATCTGAAAAAAATCAGACTGAAAAAACAACATTTTTTAGCAGCACTTCCAAGACAAAATCTCCTCCAAATCAGAGTTCTGTATTTAATGCTTCGGAATTTACCCAAAATGATGATACCCCGACTAAGAATTTGGCAGCCGCACCACTGAAAGAAAAAGCAACCGCAACAGCTATTCTTTTAGCAGCGCGATCGCAGATGCCAAGTTTCAATGTCAGGCAGTTAGATGAACAACTAGCACTGTATAAACAGCGTTTAGCGAGAACTGGTAATCCGCCAGATGTATTAATTATCGGCTCCTCCCGCGCCCTCAGAGGAGTAGATCCAGCAGCACTTTCTAAAGCTTTAGCGACTCAGGGCTATCCAAATCTGGACGTGTTTAATTTTGGGATCAACGGTGCTACCGCACAAGTTGTAGACTTTGTGATTCGCCACGTATTAGAACCATCAGAACTGCCTAAAATAATTATCTGGGCAGATGGTGCTCGTGCTTTCAACGGTGGACGCGAGGATATTACCTTTAAATCCATCGCTGCATCAGCTGGTTATAAACAAGCATTCCAAAAAACAGCAACAGATGCAAATAGCGATGATTTAGCCGAAAATGCAGTAAATTCGGGAGATAAAAAGACAAATGAGGACGTACCGGAGATTAGTACGTATCAAGCTGTTAATGAGTCATTGAATCAAGCTCTAGCATCTGTTTCCAGTAGCTATCCAAATCGCGAGCAAATAAAAAGTTTACTGCAAAAACAACTACTCATACTTGGTCATAATCAGACAGTTGCATCAGAAAGACAGCTAACAGACGGTACTTCAGATGAAAGTACTTCTCGGCAATCAGTTGACTTTGATGGCTTTCTACCTTTGTCTATTCGTTTCAATCCCGCTAGATATTATCAAAAATATTCTAGAGTTACCGGAAATTACGACAATGACTATAAATCTTTCCAAGTAGAAGGACAGCAAGATGCTGCTTTTCAAGAAGTGCTTCAGTTTGCCCAATCTCAGAAAATTTCCTTAGTGTTTGTCAATATGCCTCTGACAGGAGATTATTTAGATCCAGTGCGTAGGCAATATGAGCAGGAATTTCAGCAATATATGTTGCGTTTGGCTACTAATCCCAACTTTATTTATCGTGATTTGAGCCAACAGTGGATAAAAGTAAATGACTACTTTTCTGATCCTAGCCACCTCAACCGCTTTGGCGCATACGAAGTCTCGAAAAAGCTGGCTAATGACCCGATGATTCCTTGGCCAGTGAAGTAGGGGATTGGAGACTGGGGATTGGAGACTGGGGATTGGGGATTGGGAAGAATAATCTACAATACCCAATGACAAATGACCAATGACCAATGACAAATGACAAATGACAAATGACGAATGACAAATGACTAAAAAATGAACTTTATATCAATTTTCTATGGGCTGTTCTTATTGAGTGTGTTAGGAATTTACTGGTCTTTGGCACAACAGAAATTGCGATTGTGGACGCTGCTAATTGCCAGTTTGGTTTTCTATGCATCTTTGCATATTCAGTACATACCATTACTATTAGCCTTGACGTTTGTTAATTTCCGTGTAGGGCTGGAGATTGGGCAAAATACATCACCAGGAAAACATTCTCTTGATTGGCAAATTTCTAATGAAGAGTGGCAATTTGCTCAAGGTGATTGGAATCGTCGCCGTTTAAAAGTTTTGTGGGTGGGTATAATTCTAAATGTTTTACTGTTATTAGGTTTTAAGTATCTTACCCCTTTATTCAAGTTTGTTTTTCATGTGCAAACAAACTCACCAGATAGCTCTTTTAAATTGATTGCACCATTAGGAATTTCCTTTTTTACCTTTGAATGCATTGCCTATTTAGTAGATGTCTATCGTGGTGCCCCTGCTAGTGATAATTTTCTTAAATTTGCCACCTACAAATTATTCTTCGCTAAACTCATTTCAGGTCCGATTACGCGCTATCACAACTTAGCAAATCAATTCAATACACTCAACTTTCCCAGTAGCGATAGAGTAGCTGAAGCGCTGTGGTTGATTGCTAGGGGCGCAGTCAAAAAAGGCATTTTTGCAGACCACCTCGGAATTTTCGTCGATTTATGTTTTGGTAATCTGCAACGGGCCGGTAGTACCGATCTCTGGTTAGCTACATTCGCCTACGGTTTGCAGTTATATCTAGATTTCAACGGTTACGTAGACATCGCCCGTGGTAGTGCTATGCTTTTCGGCTTGGTTCTACCTGAGAATTTTGACTTTCCCTACTTCAGCACCAATATTTCAGAATTTTGGCGGCGCTGGCACATGACTCTAGGAGATTGGTTGCGTAACTATGTCTACTTTCCTTTGGGTGGTTCGCGTCGGGGTTTAGTCCGTACCTGCTGGAATTTATTTATTGTGATGCTAATCGCTGGTATCTGGCACGGTGCTGCTTTGGGTTATGTAGTTTGGGGCATATTCCACGGGTTAGCCTTGGTGGTTCATCGACTTACAGATACTATGAGCGATCGCTTTGAAAATCTAGAACATTTCTGGCAAAATCCTCTGGGTATCTTTGTAGCTTGGTTCTTAACTCAATTGATGGTTTTTACCTCTTGGATTTGGTTCCGTCTACCTAATCTTCAAGACTCTTCTTTGGTAATTCGCCATCTTTGGGGTTATCCAGCTGATGCCCAGTTTGCTCAAAAGGTCTATGTAGATGCCTTAAATATGAGTCAATACCAACTCACTTGGGTACTTCTAACTTTAGCTGCCTTCATGGCTATAGTCTATGCCTTCAACCGAATGCTGAAGTTAGAGTTTAATTGGCCTCTTAAGCTTGTCTTCGTGCCCATCTGTTTCTACGCTGTTTGGTTATTCGCTCCTGAAGGGAGTTTGCCCTACATCTACTTTGATTTTTAACAGAAATATAAGACAATTTACAACTTATTATTTCGTTACAAATCAACAGAACTTAAAATTTTTCTAACAGCTTATTTGTAAAGGAATGTAAAGACAACTAACTAGGCGATCGCATTATTGAAAGTTATAGCTAGGTTGGTCTTGAAGTGGCTTACAAAGGCTCAATCGATTACTTTTATCTAGTGGAAAAACTTTATATTTCGATGATCTTTTTAAAGAATACTGTTACAGAATATTAAGTCAAATATCGCGTCAAAGTAAATTCATGTAGACTGTATTTCAACAGGCAAAATCAATCTTGCTTGTTCCATATTTAACAACAAATAGCACTTATAAAACAATGACCACAACCTTACAACGGCGCTCTGGCGCTAGCGTATGGGATCGCTTTTGCGAGTGGATCACCAGCACTGACAACCGTATTTACATCGGTTGGTTTGGTGTTTTGATGATTCCTACCCTGCTAGCTGCGACCACCTGCTTCGTAATTGCCTTTATCGCTGCTCCTCCTGTGGACATCGATGGTATCCGCGAACCAGTTGCAGGTTCTTTGATCTACGGAAACAACATCATCTCTGGTGCAGTTGTTCCTTCTTCAAACGCCATCGGCTTGCACTTCTACCCAATCTGGGAAGCTGCTTCCTTAGATGAGTGGTTGTACAATGGCGGCCCTTACCAATTGGTAGTTTTCCACTTCTTGATCGGTTGCGCTGCATACCTTGGTCGTCAGTGGGAACTTTCTTACCGCTTAGGTATGCGTCCTTGGATCTGCGTAGCTTACAGCGCACCTTTGGCTTCCGCTACCGCAGTATTCTTGATCTACCCAATCGGTCAAGGTTCTTTCTCTGATGGTATGCCTTTGGGTATCTCTGGAACCTTCAACTTCATGATTGTGTTCCAAGCAGAACATAACATCTTAATGCACCCCTTCCACATGTTAGGTGTGGCTGGTGTATTCGGCGGTTCCTTGTTCTCTGCAATGCACGGTTCTCTAGTAACTTCTTCCTTGGTGCGTGAAACCACCGAAACCGAATCTCTAAACTATGGTTACAAGTTCGGTCAAGAAGAAGAAACCTACAACATCGTTGCAGCCCACGGCTACTTCGGTCGTTTAATCTTCCAATACGCTTCCTTCAACAACAGCCGTTCACTGCACTTCTTCCTAGCAGCTTGGCCTGTCGTCGGTATCTGGTTCACCGCTTTGGGTATCAGCACGATGGCATTCAACCTGAACGGTTTCAACTTCAACCAATCAATCATTGACTCCCAAGGTCGCGTCATCAGCACCTGGGCAGACGTAATCAACCGCGCTAACTTGGGTATGGAAGTAATGCACGAGCGTAACGCTCACAACTTCCCACTCGATTTGGCTGCTGGTGAAGTTGCACCTGTAGCAATGACCGCTCCTGCTATCAACGGTTAATACTTCAGTATTAGCTAAATAAAAAGCGCCCTCCAGAGATGGGGGCGCTTTTTTTAATTACGTAATAAGGACTGATTGGGTGTTAACTGGCTCTCAAAACGGCTGTAAACAATTTGGGTTGGATACCAAGAAGAAAACCAATACAAATCTTGAATAACTTTGCAAGAACTACTCCCATCTGCTAACTCAAAGTGAACCAGAGCTAAATTATTCAATCCAACTACTTCCCGCCCCTCCTGAAACCAACGAAATTTCCAAAACATTAGGGGTTGTAACCATTTCCATTTGGCATTTTTGGCTCGTTTCCAGGGAGCTATCAACGAAAATATATCTGCTGTATAGGCAGAAGTTTGAACACTGTTTCGAGGTATCCACTCAAGTACACAATGCCAGTCAGAGTTAGCTAGCATCTGGCGATTATGGTGTAATTGTTTCTCGGAAACTTCTACCATATTGGGTGGATTGAGCCACCCTATCCAATGTCTCACCTTTTCTGGTAACAGCCAATCTTTCAATCGTGTATGAATGAGCCGCGTCAAAATCTCTTCATTCTTTAATGCACTAGCTGTTAACTGCACTAATACAGACTGTAATTTGGAATGGGTACGTGCATAAGACAAGTGAGCAACAGAACTGTAGTGAATATCCCCGGATAGAATCACGACTTGTTGACGTTCCTCAAACAAGGTAGTTAGGAATTTTGCCAGCGCTTCAACATTAATGTTCCAGGCATCTCCAACATCAGTTGAAAAAACTTTCTCCCGTTTTAAATGCCAATGGTGAATCCAATCAATCACTTGTAGTCCAAATACATTAGTGGGCGCAATCACAAATGTAGTTTGAATCTGAGTTTGTTCAGCTACTTCTTGTAAAGGTAAAAGTAGTTGTTGCTCAAAGGCTTGTGGACACAACAGCATCGGCGGCGCGATCGCTTTTTGATCGGCTGGATAACCCCGCCAAGTACGCGTATCAAGCACAATTACTTCATGGCAATCGCTCCTGACTATGTAGTGCCAAGTCAGTGCTTCAGGATGTCGATCCAGAATAAATACTGGACCGTCTCGGACTAAGATAGGTAAGCCTGTGTGCGGATCGTTGGCTGGCATACCTACATAACGAGCGATCGCCTCATCAGCCTTTACATCCGTTCCTTGGGAAGCTGACCAAGCTTGTGCAGCCATCAACAGCTTTTCACCAGATTGACCTTCAGCAAATTGCCCTGGTGTGTTGCCCCACGCTTGAAATACCGTGTAGGCTAACAATGCATTTTGAACTATTCTTCGCCCTAAAGGACGCCCCAGCACTCGCAAACACCAAGCTTGGTTTAGGTTCCAGTCATCACTAACATCATGGTCATCAAAGATGGTGTACATGGGAATATTGGCAAGGGCGCGACGCACTTTCCAAAGCGTATAAATTAATTGTCGCAAATGCCATACTGCCCGATTCCAGTCCTTGATAGCGTGGCGATCGCGCATTACTTGGTGTCCTTTGGGAAATGCGGTCGGCCAGCATACTGGCGACCATGCTAGTAAATAAGTAGCGTAATACTCGCCGAGGCTGAAAAGATGACTGTTAACTTTCTCAGGTTTATTATGTAGTCCTGCGGTCAAGCCTGCTTGATTTGTCGCAACTTCAGACCGCTCTCCAGGGGGTAGTTGCTGGGGAGTGCAGTATACTCCATTTACAGGAAGTTGTTCTTCCCAACCCAAGAGTGCATCACCAAGAGTACTGGCAACCCACAACGACGGTTCTGATACATCGTCGCCGTAAATTTGATCTCCGGTGAGAAACAGCTGGTGAGGGCGGTGTTGGGGTTGATTAGCCGCAGCCTCAATTAAAGTGTCAAGAATTGGCAGTGCATCAAACCCATGACCATGAGGTTTACGGCAGGAAGCATGGACAATTTGTAAATCTTGCAGACAGGTAGGCGGCAAAACAAAGGTTGGTTTTTGATGATCGAAGTAGCTAATGCTGACTGTAGGAGAGGAGTTTGAGCATAATGCTTGTTGCAGAGTTTGCGGGGTTTGGTCAGCAACAGTAAACTGGAGATCGTATGCATAGATGTGACCTCCAGTTAGGCGATGTCCAACCGTAGACCGAGCCGTTATTGCAACTACATGAAGATGCTTACCCAGAGAAAAGGTAGAGCGTTCCCCATCCAATAAGCAATTTTCTAGTGCTTTACCATCATCTGTTGTGTCATAAACTTTAAGTTCTACCTGACAAGACTGTTTCAGTGCTACCCATACCGTTACTGACTCTGGTTCAGTATGTTGGAGGATTGGCCCCGCTAAAATCAGTGGCAGTTCTTGTAAAAACTTGTCCCCAACTTGATACTTCATTGCAAACAGTTAACAAAGTGGTGGTGTTTTAGATGTGTTATTTTGCTCCTAAATTGGTAGCCCAAACTCATCTAATCACCAATCATGCATCAATTCTTATCTGTTTAACATCAGTTCATAGCGCAAATTGATTGCAGCCCAAAAGTTCAGGGAGAGACTTTTCGGAGATTGGTGTCAATTTAAGGCTGATGCCCAGATGTCAAGCGACCTAGAGGCGTTGCGTCGGTGTCGTTGACTAACGCTTTAACCAACCCCATAGAACGCTGATGCTCGATTAACCAAGGAATGAGTTGCAAAAATGGGTTTTGCGATCGCCTCTAAAAAATCAATACCTAATTTTCTGATACTGATATTAGTTATTTCGACCGCACTGGATCAAATTTGACATAATATGCTATCGTTCCACAATGCGGCGCGGCCGTTAACTAGCAAGAAGACTTAACTATGTTGATCCTAATCAGAGTTTTTCTGCTAGTTGCTACAACACTTTATCAAGCGATCGCGTGCTGGTTTGAAGACCGAAAATTGCCCCCTGGTCAAATGTTTGATGTGGGTGGATATAGTTTACATCTCTACATCGCAGGAAACACTAATCCAACAATTGTCCTAGACCACAGTTTAGGGGGAATTGAGGGCTATCTTCTAGTTGAAGAATTGGCAAAGTTAGCGCGAGTATGTATCTATGACCGAGCGGGGTATGGATGGAGTAATCACAGCCCACATCCCCGAACCAGCAATCAAATTGTGACAGAATTAGATACGCTGCTTACTCAAGCAGGAATTGAACCACCCTATATTTTGATAGGAGATTCTTTTGGTAGCTACAATGTCCGGCTGTATGCCCATCGATTTCCAGAGAAGGTTATTGGAATGGTACTCACAGACGGACTACATGAGACTGAAATGCTCAAAATGTCTTTTCAGTTGCAAGCTTTAAAACTCTTTTTTCTATCTGGCTTTGTGATGTCTATTCTCGGCTCAATACTTGGCATTATTCGATTAATGAGGATATGCAAAATATTTGAAGTGCTGAAGCCGGAATTAGGTAAATTTCCTCAGCGCTTACTTAATTCAATCAAACGTTCCTTTTGCCGTCCTAAACACTGGATTACAATGAGTCGAGAGATGTTAAATCTCAGCGTTAGTGGACGTGAGGTGAGAATAGCTAACCAGTTTGGTGATCTGCCTATAGTTAATATCAAAGCAAATTCTTTTTTAAAACCTTCTCTTTGGACTGTTTTTATTCCTCTGCGAGGTGCTAACCAATTGAGGAAGCAAATGCATATAGAGTTACTAAAGTTATCAACGAACTGTACTCAAGTTAAAGCAAGTAAAAGCGGTCATTTTGTATGGGTAGATCAACCTGATGTAATCATAGATGCTGTAAAAATTGTTCTCAATAAAGTTGATCCTTCTCGTCCGGGTTAAGGAGCATAGATGCTGAACAGGGAAATTATGAATTTTGTTTTGCATCATCCATAATTCATTTATTTTCTTTTCTCCCCAATATTAAATTTTATGGATTCAAATTCAGCATTGTGTGCAGCGATCGCAAATCACATTACCACTAGTCCCCAACAACGAATTACTTTCGCCGAATTCATGGATATGGTATTATACCATCCTGAACATGGCTACTATTCCAGCGATGCAGTCAAAATTGGCTTTGAGGGTGGTGATTTTTTCACCTCTCCCAACCTCTGCCCTGACTTTGGTGAGTTACTAGCAGAACAATTTTTCCAAATGTGGGAAATTTTAGGAAAGCCTGTACCCTTTTCTTTGGTAGAAATGGGAGCAGGTCAAGGATTGCTGGCATTGCACATCCTTAAATATCATCAGCTACACTATCCAGATTTTTTTACCGCGCTGGAGTACATCATTGTTGAAAAGTCCCCAGCTTTGAGAGAAGAACAGCAGCAACGCTTGCAAGATTTTCCTGTACGTTGGTGCAATTTAGAGGAGATAACACCAAATGCGATCGCAGGCTGCTTTTTTTCTAATGAGTTAGTAGATGCGTTCCCCGTCCATCAATTCGTCCTAGACAAGGGGGAACTGCGAGAAATTTATGTAACCACAAAGAATGAGAAAGCAACCAATGCCCCATGCCCATTATTTATAGAAGTCACAGGAGAACCTTCAACGCCCCAACTAGCTGAGTATTTAGACTTAGTGGAAATGGACTTGACCCAAAGTGCATATCCAGATGGCTACCGTAGTGAAATTAATTTAGCTGCTTTAGACTGGTTGAGTATAGTAGCAGACCGCTTGCAGCGTGGCTATGTGTTAACAATTGATTATGGTTACCCCGCCAATCGTTACTATAATCCCAGGCGATCGCAAGGAACGCTACAGTGTTATTACCATCATCGTTTCCATGACAACCCTTATATTAATATTGGGCGACAAGATATCACTGCCCATGTTGACTTTACGGCTTTGGAACGCTGGGGCGAGAAGTACAACTTAAAGAAAATTGGTTTTATCCAGCAGGGATTATTTTTGATGGCGTTGGGGTTAGGCGATCGCATTGCTGCCCTTTCTTATCAAAAGCAACTCGTCTCACAGTTACTACAGCGGCGGGATGCACTACACCAACTTATAGATCCCACGGGACTAGGCGGCTTTGGAGTCCTAATTCAGAGCAAAGGTCTGAACAATACAGAAACTTCTCAGCCACTAAAAGGATTGACTCTGCCAGAGTAAACGTAAATTTGAAAAGTTAAAACTCTATTTAAGAATGCAGTATCAGTCTTATTTAGACTAGCATAACAGTGATTACTGTAAAGTTAAACACACTACCAAAGTAATAATTATGTCCACTCATGACCTGCTAATGCTAGCAACACTACTTACCCCTGGGATTTTACTTTCAGTGATAATTATGGTGACTTTTGCCGCTGGTGGTTGATTGCCAGAGTTAGGGAGTAGGAAACTGGGATTTGGGATTGTATCTTAAGTCTCAAATAACTACTTCCCAACAAATTTGAATAAATAATGTAAACGCAATGTCCACGATGGGCTATGACGCTTAATGACTCGCTAACGCTTCTCTACGAGACGCTACACGAACGCTATCGGTGATGCTGTATTAAAGGAACGTGAAAAATGAAGGTGGCATTTCTGGGAATTGGACTGATGGGACTACCAATGGCTCAAAGGTTATTAGCCGCAGATATACAGCTAGTTGCCTACAATCGTACCCCAGAAAAATTAGCACCACTACAAGCCGCTGGGGCTGAAATTGTCACACATCCCCGCCACGCCATTCGTGCTGCTGAGTGCATAATCCTCATGCTGACTAATGCCCCGGCTATTTATAATGTGTTGCTTTCAGATACTGCTTGGCAAACTTTGGAAGGACGCACGATCATCCAAATGGGAACAATTACTCCCACAGAAAGCCAGGAAATTAGAGATGCAGTTGTTGGGGGTGGTGGTGAGTATTTAGAAGCACCTGTATTAGGGAGTATCCCAGAAGCAAAAGCTGGCAAGTTGAGTGTTATGGTAGGTGCCGAGCCAGAACAATATCAACGCCATTTCAAGTTACTCCAAAATTTTGGGACAGAACCTTTACTTATAGGGCCAGTGGGATCTGCGGCGGCGCTCAAGTTGGCACTAAATCAACTAATAGCTTCCCTAACAACTAGCTTTGCTCTGAGTCTAGCTTTTATCCAGCGTCAGGGTGTCGATGTGGATGTATTTATGCAAATATTGCGCGACAGTCCACTCTACGCACCTACCTTTGACAAAAAGCTACAACGGATGTTGGATGGCAATTATGCTGATCCTAATTTCCCCACAAAACACTTGCTCAAAGATACAGAATTGTTTATCTCGGAAGCTAAATCTCGGAGTTTGGATCTTAGCAGTATTAAAGGTGTGCGGGAAATCTTGCAAACAGCCGTGAAAATGTCATTTGCTGATGATGATTACTCATCACTATTTTCTGTAATTAAAGAATGGGGAGAAGGAATCGGAGAATAAAGAGTTTAAGCTCATCCCACGCCTAGATTTCGCAGGTATTGGGGAGGCAAGTCCAAGTGCGTTGGGCTGGTTTCCTGACTTCCTTGTGCGTAAGCATCTCTGACAAGAGAAGGAACTGCCTTCAACTGGCGTTTGAGGAACGAAGCCCAACAAATACCAAAGTATTTGTTGGGCTTCGTTGATACTCAAGACAGTCACTACAATTTTTCTTAAACCAAGTGTATTGCGCTCCTCGAAAATTAGAAATTAAAACTTTTTAAAATATAGTCAAATTCCGAATATACTTTGGGAATCATGACTTTTGTCTTAGTACTTACACGCAAAAAACTATATTATCAAGGTATTACATGAAACTTTTTACAATTGGTGACAGTATTTCTCAAGGCTTTATGTCCTTGGCAGCAGCACGCACAGACCTTTGTTTTTCAACTTTGATTGCTAAGTCAATGGGGCTAGAAGTTGGTGCTGAATATCTATACCCTGAATGGTTAGTGGGCGGACTACCAGCCAATATTGAGAAGATTCTACGGCGTTTGGAGAAAAAATATGGTTCAGATATCAATGCCCTAGATTGGCTGACCATATTACCAACTATTGAGGGGGTACTTGATGAAGCTGAAGATTACTATGAACGGCAAGGAGGTAGTGCTGAACAGCGTTATCCAGGAGGAATTGAATTCTTCCACAATGTAGCAATTCAGGGCTTTGATATTGCTGATTCTTGGATGATCACGCCCGATGTTTGCAAGTATCAAATTGAACTTAGTAACGACAAAGGAGAGGGTAAAGATGATTTCTTCGGTCTACCGAATGCTGTCTTCTACCGGACTGCACTTAAAGTTCTCAACCCGTCTTTAAATCCTTCTTTTGACAACCATAGCCAACTTGGTTGGTTAAACCACCATACAATCGCTCCAGGAGGAGTTGAGAATTTAATTATCTGGTTAGGAGCAAACAATGCGCTTGGAACTGTAATCGGTTTAGAAATTAATCAAACTCCCAATGACCCAGATCAGATTCTCAAAAACCCAAGTCAAGAACCAGAATCATTCCGTGAGGTAAGAGAAAAATGGAACCTGTGGCATCCCAAGGATTTCGAGGCTGAATATCAAGAATTGCTTAATCGGGTTGATGCAATCATGCAAAATAACACCAACCCCAAATGGAATGTTTTCATTGGGACAGTACCGTTTGTAACTATTGCGCCATTGGCAAAAGGCGTAGGCCCAACCACTGAAATTCACGTGCCGGGAGAAAAGAAATCTTCAACTTACTACAAATACTACACCTATTTCCCCTTTGAAGAGGATACGGTTAGAGAAACCGGAACCCTATACCTGACACTACAAGATGTCGTCTACATTGATGAATGTATTCGCACATACAATGAAGTAATCAAAGAACTGGTCAAGAGTAAGAACAGTAGGTATCCACAACCACGCTATCACATTGTTGATCTTGCCAATGCTTTACAACAAATTGCCTTCAAACGAAATGCTGGAGAAGTGCAGTATGAATTCCCAGAATACTTCGATTTCGTCTATCCGCAGGTCAATACAAAATACTACCACGCAGATACGAGTGGACGAATACGGCAAGGTGGACTATTTAGTTTAGATGGTATTCATCCGTCTGCCATCGGTCAAGGGCTGATTGCTTATGAATTCCTCAAAGAGATGAAAAAAGTTGGAGTTGTTAATAGCACCGAACTAGATTGGAAGTCGATCTTTTCCAGCGATCAACTTTATTCCCAACCTATTACTTTGATGCATGAGTTTTACGATAATAAAGAATTTGCTGAAACCATCATCAAGCTGTTTGCCAGAAATCCGCTTGCCAGAAATCCAGCTATAACTAGAAGAATTGGTTAAGCTAAGGAGCTTAATCCTAGATTGCCTCTGGTCATAGCTTCGTATTTATTTCATTGAAAATGCCGTAATAGATGGTCACTGACCATTAGTAGTTGTTGATGAAGGAAATGGTAGAGATTCAGGCTGAGGCTGAACTTCCGGTTGAGGCTGAGGTTCCGGTTGAGGATTGAGAAATTCCTGCCAAATCCTAATTTGCTCTTGCGCTGCACTGTAAGCAGCACTACCTCGCGGAACCGATTTTGCAATGTCAATCCCTCTAGCAATATCAGACTGACCTTGAGAGCGTGCTATTTCTAACAATTGCTGACTCCATTGGTCAATAGCCAGATTTGCATCCATACGTAAAATGCTATTGTTTGAAACTCGATTTGCTAGTCGCATTGCTTCAACCAAAGCTTCTGATGTACCAGCTGCACCCACCTCTTGAGCTTTTCTCCAGTTTTCTCTAGTGCGGATTTGCCCTTCCCAGTCATTTATCGCAGCTTGTGCTTCTCCAGCAAGTGCCCTTCCCGACGAGGCAATTTGTTGGGCTGCGCTAATGGCGGCGGTGAGATTTCCACTCTGAGCCAGTTCTTGCGCTTGATCTAAGTAAGGCTGGTCTTGAATTCGCTGAATTTTTCCTACCCAAGTACGAATTTTTTTCCGTGCTTCTGGATATAATGCACGACCTCTACGAATTTCGCTAGCTTGAGCGATCGCAGCTTGCAAGGAATTGATATCGTCGAATATGGCTATCTGTTCGGCGCGTTCTAAGTAAGGTTGGTCTTCAATTGTCTCTACTTGGGCACGCCAGCGACCTATTTCTTGTCTAGCTTCTGTGCCCCTGGGATTATTCACAGGAATCAGCTGTACTTGAGCGATCGCTGCTGTTAAATTATTGACTGTTCCCTGGCTAGCCAATATTCTCGCTTTTTCCAGATGGGCAACATCTTCAATTTCCAGTTGCCAACGAGCAATTAGTTGTTGTGCTTCGTTATACACTGGTCTGGAAGGATCAATTTGTTGTGCTTGAGCGATCGCTGCCTCTAAACCAGAAACGTTACCTATCCAAGCACTCCTTTTCGCGTCAGCTATGGCGATAAAGTCATCTGTTTCGCCCTGTAGTTTCGTAATCTCTGGAATTTGTCTAGCAATATTCAGTGCTTCATCGGCATCTTGCTTGTCTAGTTTTGCCTGTGCTAATTGCAGCATTTGGCGTCCAAATGCGGGAATTGCTTCCTGAGCTTTTTGGTAAAGGTAACTTTCCTGACCAATGGACTCCGCTAACTTGATCGCTTCTAATAAATTATCAACAACTTGGCTTTTTGCTAAACTTTCAGCTTTTCCTAACTTATCGCCATCTTCCCGTGCTGTGGCAATTAGACGATTTAATTGGTCGTATTTCGTACTCGCCCAGTATTGATTGTCTACGCGCAGCATTTTGGCGGACAACATGAATGCAGATTGCCAGCGTCGTTCCTTTACTTCGGCGATCGCACCGTTGTATGTTTCTTCTGCCTTTGACCAAATTGACTGCCATTTGCCAATTTGCTCATCGACTAACTTATAAGCTGCCACATCTTCGGGTATTTTCTGAGCAGTAGCGATCGCTTCCTCTAAATTCCCAGTTTGGAAACTTTGATCGGCTAGCTTCAAAATATCCCGCGACCATTCTTCGATGAAACGATCAATTTCTCCATGCAACGGGTGATTTTGTGGTAGTTGCTTCACCAGAGCGATCGCTTGTAATAGGTCGTTCACTGTCTGCTTAGAAGCCGCCAACTGAGCGCAGTGTAGCCGCACAGAAGCACTAGCTAGAGGCCAAAAAATTGAGGGGCAATTCGGGGCAGTTGGCAACTTTAGCAGCATTGCCATTGCCAAGAATGCTACACTGCCAGGAATCAAAGTTAGCAGTGCTAGCCACAATACCCAGCTTTTCATCCACCGTGGCAATTTCCCAGAATTACTACTGAGTTGGGCAGTTTCTTCTGAATGACTATTTATAGGTAATCCTTCCCTATGGTTTTTTTTTCGCCGTTTCACTGACTTGGAGGTAGAACCAGTAGCAGGGACATCAAATGGTTGAGTTTCACCGAATTGTTCTGTTCGGGATAATCTTTTGTTTTGATCTGGCTCTCTTCCACTGGCTGAAGACCAACTGTCTGGAATATCCCGCTCTGTCATCTCTCACACCAAAATAATTGAATAGCGCTCTGTTTTAGGTCGATAATTCCATTGATGTCATAGTAACTTTCTGATAATTAAAAAGCTACTTTTTTTCAGGCTCTCTCCCCACAGATACCATTAGCGATCTAAAAAAATAGTGCCCTTTTATACTTTATCCTGAAACGGTAGATTCAGCTTGCAAATCGGTAATTAGTTGAGCTAAGTGATCGCTACTTGCCTGGTAGACGTTGCCGCAAAACTCGCAAGTTGCTTCAGCACCATCATCTTTAATAATCATATCTTGCAGTTCAGCTTCTCCCAAAATCTTCAGTGCCCCCAAAACGCGATCAAAAGAACAACCACAGTGGAAGCGCAGCATTTGCCGTTCGGGAAAAATTACTAGCCCCATATCTCCCAACAAGTCGCCAAGAATTTCAGGTAAGGTTTTCCCAGCTTGCAACAATGGCGTAAATCCTGCTAGACCAGCAACCCGCGATTCCAACGTTTCTACTAGGGCTTCGTCTCTGGCAGCTTTGGGCAATACTTGTACTAGTAATCCTCCAGCCGCAGTTACTCCCCCTGCTCCCACGAATACACCTAAAACTAAAGCTGAAGGTGTTTGTTCGGAATTCACCAGATAATGAGCTACGTCATCGCCAATTTCGCCAGAAACTAGTTCTACTGTACTAGAGTAAGGATAACCATAACCGATATCCCGTACAACATAGAGGTAGCCATCACCCACAGCACCACCAACATCTAGCTTACCTTTGGCATTGGGAGGCAATTCTACAGATGGATTCCCCACATATCCGCGTACCGTGCCATCTAAGCCTGCATCTACCAATATGCCACCTAAAGGCCCATCGCCCTTAACCCGGACATTGACCCGTGATCCAGTTCGCTTCATACTAGAAGCCATTAACAAACCCGCCGCCATCGTCCTACCCAGTGCTGCCGTCGCCACATAAGAAAGCTTGTGGCGTCCTCGCGCTTCTTCTGTTAAACGTGTGGTGATCACACCTATGGCACGAATTCCACCTTCGGCTGCTGTTGCACGAATTAACTGATCCGCCATGAATAACCTTACATTTCTTAACAAGTTCACTTTTTCTATTCTAAGTTCTCTGCTGGTAGAAAAGTAACTTAGTAGGGTGTTACGCAAATAAACTGCTGTTATTGGTCATTGGTCATTGGTCATTAGTTATTTGCAAAGGACAATGGACTAATGACTAATGACAAAAACTATTTGCAATATTAGAAATAGCGATGTAAACAACTTTAGGTAATCCTAGAAAAATGCTGGGTAATTTTCAACAAAGTCAACTACGGATCGAAATCGAAGCATCAACAGATGCAATTCGTGACAGTCTGCTGTATCCGGTGCAATTAAAAAAATGGCTCTTAGGGCAACGTTTTGCGCCAGGAATGCCAGAAGAACTACTTCCCGGATTCCAGTTTACAACCTGGACTGGGCCAGTTGCGATTCATCATCAAGTAAATGTTATCAAATCTAACTGTCTCCGCTTGGTACTCAGCGGAGGCATTGATGGGTTCCATGAATGGTACTGGGGAGAAGGTTGGGTACAGTCCCGCTTAGAAGGAATTTCAATTTTGCCCTTGAATTTGGGTCAAACGCTGAGTTTGTTAAGCTTGCGTCAGTTTCTCGCAACTCAAGAACGTTAAATCGATTGAACGTAGAAGGGGGATTTTCCTTGTCTACTAGGACTAGTTCTTTCAAGGTGACTCGAAAAATCTCTTTTTTCTCTCTGTGCCTCTGTGGTTTAAAAGTAATTTATCTAACCACAGAGACGCAGTTAACACAGACTCGCATAAGTTAAAATACTTAAATTATTTTTAATTGTCGGCTGTTGAGACTTGTTCAACAGTTTTGGGGTGGTTATAGTCATTGCTTCCCCTTGCACATTGTTACCTTGGTTTAACGACCAACACCGAACAATTAGCCTCTTCTGCAACTTGACTGCTGACAGAACCCTGAACAATTCGCTTCATCCCCATCAATCCCCGACTGCCAATTATGATCAAGTCAGTTTTGTAAATATTGGCAAGGCGAATAATTTCTTCAGCAGGATCACCAGTTACTAGTTCTAACTCACTTGTGACTGATAACTTTTCCTGATAGGATTGCAGTTGTTTTTCAATATGAAAATAAGAAAATGTTGGGGACTCTGGCTGAGGGCGATCAGCGGGTAGTTCCATCTCTGACTCTGGCGTAGGAAACACATGGCAAAGAATAACCTTGGCGTCTTTTGAAAACGCCAAATTATCTAAAGTCTGAATTACTCGTTCTGAAATTTCCGAACCGTCCAGAGCTACCAAAACACTATTTAGCACCGCTCTCGTCTCCTAAAGAGTAGACCCCTTACATAAGTATGTAGCAAAATCCGCCGGCAGCGACACTAAACAAATTTTTTATTTGCCAATTTAGTTTATATATTTGAGGCTATGCCATAGGTAAGTTTCACGCTACTTTTACGCTAGTGGGTTGTAGCAACTATTGTGGAGAAGCTTTTCACGAGTTTGTTGGAGAGGAAAACCCTCTCCAATAAACTACCGGACGCTTAAAGGGCGGCTGAAATTAGGATAGCAAATGGCGTGCGTTAGCGTAGTTTACCGTAGGTATCGCTATCTAAACTTTTAGTTTGAAGCTAGCGAGTTACTTTTACCAACAGTACAAGAAAAATTAAGCATTCCAAATCACTCTTCTTGCTGAATTCGGCGTCGTACTGAATCAGCATGAGAAGGTAAACCCTCTGCTGTTGCTAGCACATCAATTGCACCAGCCACATTTTGCAGTGCGGTTTGGGAGTATTGAATAATACTGGAGTGTTTTAAGAAAGTTTCAACCCCCAATGCCGAAGCATAGCGGGCAGCACCAGAAGTTGGCAAGGTATGATTAGGGCCTGCCAAATAGTCTCCTACAGCTTCTGGTGTTGAGTAACCCAAAAAGATTGCCCCAGCGTGGCGAATCTGTGGTAAGAGTGCCCAAGGGTCTTTGACTTCTAATTCCAGGTGTTCGGGAGCAAATTCATTTGAGAGTTCTGCTGCTGCTTGGAGCGATTCCACAACGATAATCAAGCCGTAGTGAGCGATCGCTTTTTCTGTGTCTATTCGCCGTGGGTGATCCACTAGCTGTCTTTCCAAGGCTACTTGCACGTTCTTCGCCAAAGCCGCATCTGTCGTCAGCAAAATCGCTGCCGCCATTGGATCATGTTCGGCTTGGGCCAACAAGTCAGCAGCTACATGCACTGGATTTGCGGTTTCGTCGGCAATCACCAGCACTTCGCTGGGGCCTGCCAAAGAATCAATCCCAACTGTGCCGTAGACAAGTTTTTTCGCTAGGGTGACATAAATGTTACCAGGCCCAGTAATTACATTCACTTTCGGAATGGTTTCAGTGCCATAGGCTAAAGCGGCGATCGCTTGTGCGCCCCCAATGCGATAAATTTCTTGCACCCCTGCTTCTTGGGCAGCTACTAAGACTGCGGGATTAATTGCACCCCCTGGACCTGGTGGTGTTACCATCACCACGTGGGGTACAGCAGCTACCTTGGCCGGAATTGCATTCATCAGCACCGTACTGGGATAGGCGGCACGGCCACCAGGCACATACAACCCGGCTCGGTCTACGGGAGTATAGCGTTTGCCCAGCACTACTTCATCGTCGCCAAAGTGTACCCAGCTTTTCGGTACTCGCTGACGATGAAACGCTTCAATTTGGCGGCAAGCTAGCCGAACTGCATCAAGCAATTCCTTTGACACCTGTTGATAGGCTGCATCCAATTCCGAGCCTGTAACTCGGAGTTCTTCTGCTTTTAGGGTTTGTTTGTCAAATTCGGCTGTGTAATGCAATACAGCTTTGTCGCCTTGGCGCTTCACTGCTTGCAAAACTTCTCGTACCGTTGCTTCTTTGTGAAGCACCTGTTCGTCATGGGTGCGATCGCAGATCCGTTGCAGTTCTGCTCTGACGTCTGCCTGCTGAGTAATGATTCGCAGCATGGAGTAAGGACAATGCCAAAATTATAATATTGCCACCTGAGACTTAGTATTGCTCTTGACCCACTGGGGTATGCAAGCTGACTCTAATTCTCTTCTCTAGCTTAACCTGGATTTTTTTGATACTCTCAAGGCTGCCAGCATATAATTTGCTTGAGAAGGCGACTTAATTGCTCAGTCCGACAAGCCTTGATAGGCTAGCGGCAGGAAGCAGGTGTGCCATTCCCCGCTACCCTTATGCCCTTACCTTCACTCCTTGCGAAGTGTAGGTGGTGTGTTTTCACATCCAAATCCCCAGGATTGACAGGGGGTAGGGTCTGAGTATGATTTTTACTTAATTTACCTAACTTATTAGTAGTTAATCTGTGTACAGACACGATATGTTCGATTCTGTACCTGGAAATTCCTGAAATTTAGCTCTTTACAGTTCTTTGCCTCTGACAATACATCTGCTTTAAGGACAGATTATATTTATTGGCAATCACGTTGCTTTAATCAGGTGGTGAGTTAGGCTCACTATTTTCTTTGATGTAGCTTATTTTAACGCATTTTCTAAATTGACGACACACTGAATTGAGGAGTCGGGAGCAGAGGGGAAGTTCCAGTAAGTCTTTCCCCTCTGCTCATTTGCTCCTCTGCTTCTTCCAATGCCCGCTCGCCTAGTTGCTTTATGGTTCTACCCAGCGTTCATCTGCCTTAATGAGGTTAATTAATTCCTCTACACCTTTATCTTCTGGGACTTTTTTAATTTCTTCTCGGCCACGGTACAAAGAAATGTAACCGGGTGTTTTGCCAACATAGCCATAATCGGCATCTGCCATTTCTCCGGGGCCATTGACAATACAACCCATAACTGCAATATCCAAACCAGTTAAGTGTTTAGTTGCTTCCCGAACTTTGTGCAGCACTTCCTCTAGGTTAAACAAAGTGCGTCCACAGGAAGGACAAGCAACGTATTCCACCATTGTTTTTCGCAATCCCAAAGCTTGGAGAATGCTATAGCAAACGGGAATCTCTTTTTCTGGTGCTTCTGTAAGTGAGACGCGAATTGTATCGCCAATGCCATCAGCAAGTAAGGTAGCAATACCAGCCGTGGATTTAATTCGCCCGTATTCGCCATCACCGGCTTCCGTAACGCCTAAATGTAACGGATAATCCATACCCAGGTCATCCATCCGCTTGGCGATGAGGCGATAGGCGGCTACCATCACCGGTACTCGTGAGGCTTTCATGGAAATTACCAAGTTGCGGAAATCCAAAGATTCACAAATGCGGATGAATTCTATAGCGGATTCCACCATTCCTTCGGGGGTGTCACCGTAAGTAAATAGCATTCTCTCTGCAAGGGAACCGTGATTTACCCCAATTCGCATCGATTTCCCTTGATCGCGCAAGGAAACTACCAGAGGCTCTAAGGTTTCGCGGATTTTATCGCCAATTTCGTCAAATTCGGTTTTAGTATATTCAGTTCTATTGATGTTTGGCTTTTCGAACACATACAAGCCCGGATTAATCCGTACTTTCTCTATGTGCTTGGCGACTTCCACGGCGATTTTCAGCCCATTGTGATGGACATCAGCCACAATTGGCACGTCTTGGTAAGTTTTAATTAATTTTTGTTTAATTTCGGCTAAAGCTTTAGCATGAGCCATACTTGGCACTGTGACGCGGACAATTTCGCAGCCAATTTCGTGCAGACGACGAATACCAGCCACGGAACCATCAATATCAAGAGTGTCTTCGTTAATCATTGACTGCACCACAACGGGGTAGCCACCGCCAATGGTGACATTTCCCACCTTTACGGGACGGGTTTTACGCCGCTTGATGGTTGTATCAAAGGTGTCTTGACTTGATGTGGGATTTGAAGTATTTGCTGCGGGCAGAGTTTGCATAACCTGATTAGGTAAATTTATTGTTGCTCAAATATCAGATTTGATAAATCTCTGTTTCCCAGATTGCCACAGCAGGGGCATTTTTGGGCGATTAAATAGAAAAAAAAAGGAAAAAAACACACGTAAAGTAATAAAGAGCGATTTAGAGGTTTTGCTCATTTTTTAAAGATATTTTGCTTAAAAATCTTTTTATCTGAGTAGCTTGAGTAGCGATCGCTAAATTTATATTTCCATAATACAAATATACTATTTAACCAAAAGGACGAGGAGCGATCGCCCCTAGCACCAGCTAAATTAGACTTATCACTAAATTCTTTGACGCCCATGCTAGAAAGAACATCTACATTTCAGAAAGCCATAGAAGCGGTAGAAGCATTAGATCCAGAAGCTCAGGCTATTCTTGTAGATATTATCCAAAAGCGCCTCAAACAACAGCGACGGGATGACTTATTGAAAGAAATCGCGCAAGCAGAGAATGATTACGCTCAGGGTAATGTCCGGCGTGGTTCAGTTGCAGATTTGATGGCGGAGTTAGATGAGTGAAAAATTTGGTTTGGAGTCCGACTTTTGTTCGTGCTTTTAAGCTCTCACGATGACGTTTACTAAATTCACCATTATTTTTAACTAAGGCAAGCTTAATAATTAGAAAATAATTACAGATTTTAGATGAACACCCAAGAAACAACCCAACTATCCATTCCTCTGCACTTTAAATCCGATAAGGTCGGCGAAGTTTCACGCGTACCTTATCAAGAACGTGCCGCCGAAGCTGAAATCTGGGCAAAACAACACGATATCAAACCAGCATCTTTAGATAAAACCCGTATTTGCCTACTATTAATTGATGTCCAAAACACCTTCTGCATTCCTGGTTTTGAATTATTTGTAGGTGGAAAATCTGGTAATGCGGCGGTAGATGATAACGTCAAATTATGTGAGTTTATCTATCGAAACTTGGGGGTAATTACAAAAATTGTACCCACCTTAGATACTCACACAGCAACGCAAATATTCCATCCGATCTTTTGGGTGAACGCCGCTGGAGAACATCCCACTCCAGCAGCGACTAGCATCACACCATTAGATATTGAACAAGGTATTTGGAAAGTTAACCCAGCCGTTGCTAACAGTGTTACTAATGGGGATTATGAATTATTAGAAAAACACGTTTACCATTACGTTAAAAAACTCAGTCAAGACGGTAAATATCCCCTCACAATTTGGCCTTATCATTCTATGTTGGGGGGTATTGGTCATGCTTTAGTTTCATCGGTAGAAGAAGCGATATTTTTCCACGGTATTGCGCGTCAGAGTCAGACGCAATTTGAAATCAAAGGTGAAAATCCTTTAACAGAAAACTATTCCATATTACGTCCAGAGGTGTTAGAAGATTTTGAACAACGTCCACTTGCTCAGAAGAATACGCGCCTGATTAAACAACTTTTAGAATTTGATACTGTAATTATTGGCGGTCAAGCTAAAAGTCATTGTGTCGCCTGGACAATTGATGATTTATTAACAGAAATTAAACAGGTAGATGCTAACCTTGCGAAAAAAATATATCTACTAGAAGATTGCACTTCTCCTGTTGTTGTCCCCGGTGTTGTGGACTACACAGAACAGGCAGATGCAGCGTTTAAAAGGTTTGCAGAGGCAGGAATGCACATCGTAAAATCTAGCGAATTTGGTAATTGGGCATAGGGCATAGGGCATTGGGTTTAGTAGTCTCCCTCATCGCCTATTCCCTCATTTCTTTAAATAACCCTTGGGATCTTGCGCGACCCAACCCAGAGATGAGGTAGAACGCACTTCAAAATGGAGATGCGGTTGAGTGGAAGTTGGTCTTCCACTAGTGCCTACCGTTCCTAGTAAGTCTCCTTTTTTTAGTTGCTGACCGACGGTAACTTTGATACTGTCAAGCTGGGCGTAGCGGCTTTGGAGTCCGCCACTATGGTTGATAATGACCAACTTGCCATAAGAACCTTGGTCGTTGGCAAAGGCTACGGTTCCAGGTGCGATCGCTAGCACATCTGTACCCATTGGTGCTAATAAGTCAATACCACTGTGGAAGAAAACTTCACCAGTTGCAGGATTAATTTGCCAGCCGTAAGGTAATGCCACAGTTACCACTTGCGCCAAGGGGTATCCAGTCAGGGATGCAGGGTTTGGTGTACCTGTATCAGCAGGTAAAGGAGATTTAGTTACAACACCATTTGGCGACCAATTTACCCCCGGAACAAACACAACTCTGGGGTCTTGTTGGCAACCATTCACTTCAAAAAGACTATCAGCACGAACTTTGTATTGTGCCGCCACTTGTCGCCAAGTTTGACCACGAGGTACTTCGACTACAATCCCATTGTAGGGAGGAATCTGAAGCACACTACCAACGGCGGCAGTTGCACCATTCTGCAAAGCTGGATTCATGCCAATAATAGTTGTAGGAATGAGATTGTAGCGCTGCGCTATGCTCTCCAAAGTTTCGCCACGAACAACTTTATGGCGTTGGAAGCGAGATAAAGCTGGAGTTGGGCAGCCACCCACAGCAGCATTGGCGCTATTGGTGTTTGGCAGTATGGATACTAGGCCCAAGGCGCTAACTAAGCTACAGAGAAACAGTTGACGAAAAGGTAAAGTCATGTATAAACGTCAAAAGCGCATTAACTTTAGATTTTAGATGGGAAGAGTGGGGATTGGGGATTGGGTATTGGGTATTGGGTATTGAATATTAGAAAACTCTTCTCTAGTCCCTATTTCCTAGTTCCCACTTCAATCTCTTAGTCCCCAGTCCCCATTCCCCAGTCCCTATTTCCTAGTTCCCACTTCCGATCTCCTAGTCCCCAGTCCCCAGTCCCTATTTCTTAGTTCCCACTTCCGATCTCCTAGTCCCCAATGCTCAATACCCAATCCCTAATTCTTCGTAAATTGATCTGTCCACTTGCCGTTAGCTTGACTACACTTAGAAATTAGCAACTGCATTGCTGTCCTTGAGCAAAATGATTATGAAGTTATCTTTAAAGCAACTGGCGGTTTATGTGTTTTTACTGGTGATTGGCGGTGGTGCAGGTTTGTTGGGCAGTCGCTATCTCCTGCCACAAAGTCGCTCCTTCCAACAGTTAAAAAATGTAACGATGGCTTTGCCACCAGAATCCGTAGTTCCGAATTCTCCTAACGGAGCAATTGGAGCTACTGGGGGCGATAACGTGAATTTTATTGCGACGGCAGTCCAAAAAGTTGGCCCGGCTGTAGTGCGAATTAATGCCACTCGCAAAGTAGCTAATCCCATCTCTGATGCATTGAAAAATCCCCTCTTGCGGCGATTCTTTGGAGAAGATGAGCAACCAATTCCCCAAGAACGTATTGAGCGCGGTACAGGATCGGGATTTATTTTGAGCGAAAATGGAGAATTGCTCACTAACGCTCATGTGGTAGCCGACACAGATACAGTACAAGTCACCCTCAAGGATGGTCGGACTTTAGAGGGGAAGGTGGTGGGAGTGGATTCTGTGACAGATGTGGCAGTGGTGAAAATAAAAGCCGATAATTTACCAACAGTAAAGTTGGGAAATTCACAAAACTTGATACCAGGACAATGGGCGATCGCAATTGGCAATCCTCTGGGTTTAGATAATACTGTCACTATCGGCATTATCAGCGCTACGGATCGCACTAGCACTCAAGTTGGTGTCCCCGATAAGCGAGTCAGCTTTATCCAAACTGATGCTGCAATTAACCCTGGTAATTCTGGTGGCCCGTTATTAAACGCTCAAGGCGAAGTGATTGGTGTTAATACAGCAATTCGTGCTGATGCTCAAGGACTCGGTTTTGCCATCCCCATTGAAACCGCCGCCCGCATCGCCAATCAACTTTTTACCAAAGGGCGTGTGGTACATCCCTTTTTGGGTATTGACATGGCAGACCTTTCTCCAACCAGAAAACAGCAGATTAATCAAGAAAAACAACTGAATATTCAGCAAGACGCTGGGATTGTGATTAAAGAAGTCACAGACGATTCCCCAGCCAAGCGTGGAGGACTGCTTCCTGGAGATGTGATTCAAAAAGTTAACGGTAAACCAGTCAAAACCTCAGCCCAAGTTCAAAAGCTGGTAGAGTCCAGCCAAGTTGGCGACGTTTTAGCGATCGAAGTCAACCGTAGCGGTAAAATTCAAACCTTTAAAGTCCAATCAGGAGCTTATCCTGAAAAGAAGTAGTCAGAATAATTCGTAATTGATAATGACGCTCTCTACGAGACGCTAAAAGCGTAGCAAGCTTTAAGAGTAAGAGGACTCGTTAACGCTGTGCTATCAGTGGAAGTTTGAACTCTCCACTGTTTTGTTGAACACTGAATTTTTACAGTGTGGGTTGCTGTACCCTTATTAATTACGAATTACGTTAGCGCAGCGGTAGCGAGTCCGCGAGCGTCATTACGAATTATTTGGTCAATAGTCCCAGAATGTTTGACTATTGACTATTGATTATTGACCATTAGACAAATGCTCTAACTGCATTCTCTGCTCCATCTGGCGCAGAAAATACCCCGTCATCATGGCCGAGGCTAGAAGTCCAGCTAAGTTATCCCGATCTGTTGTGATTTGCACGTTGAAATTCTCTGCGGGGAGCATTCCTACTAGCCCTTGGACATTTTGCGAGATGATTTGTTTAATTTCGGGGCTGGCGGACTGAGCAACCCTTGCTAAAACATCAGGAGACTGATGCTGTAAATATTTGAGTAACTGATTAGGGTATTCCTCAGAGTGGTCGGAAAGAAGTTGATTAGGGTGTTCCTCGGAGTTGTCATTCAAAAAGTCAGGATTAAACACCATTGGCAGTTTTATTTAGCTTAATTGCTAACTCTACTTTAAACCATAGTACAAGGGTAGCGCATTCATCATTGGTATAAGTCAAAAGGAGGGGAATGGGGAATGGGGAATGGGAAATGAATGGGGAATAGGGAAATGAATGGGGAATAGGGAAATGAATGGGGAATAGGGAAGGGAATAGTTCTTCTTCCCCTACCTCCCCTGCTCCCTCATCCCCCATTCCCTACTCCTCACTCCCCACTCCCTTTAGTTCTAGTTCTAGTTCTAGTTGTTCTTCCTTTTGTGTGGTGGCAAGTATTTGGGGGAGTTGTTCGATTTGGAAATACTGATGAAATTTTGGGGTTACTTGGAGTGAGTAGGAACGAGAATCGCTGTCTCGGCGTTTGCGGATGAAACCAAGTTCTACGAGTTCTGGAACGTGCTGATATACTCCTGAACCTCGCAAATTAATCAAGTCGCTCTGGAGGATGGGACTATTAAGGGCGATCGCAGCTAAAGTCCTTAATGCACCTACACCCAATTCTACTGGTATCATCGTTTGCACTAAATCATGAAAATCAGACCGGAGTTGCAAACTGTAACCATCTGGAGTTTCTACCACCTCTAAGGCGCTATCTCGGTGGGCATAGTTGTCCATGAGTTCAATTATGCCTTCTTTGACACTGGCGCGATCGCACGCGGCATACTCGGCGATTTCACCGAGCGACAAGGGTTTACCCTTTAAATAAAGAATTGCTTCTATCTTCGTCGCTGTGGCTGTAATCATTTAGTTATTAGTCATTGGTCATTAGTCATTGGTCATTAGTACATGACAACTAACAATCAACAAGTGTGTGGCATTATATCGTAAATTGTCAAAATATTGTTTGAAACTCTCAAATTGGGTATTGGGATTAGGGGAGAGGTGACAGGTGATAGGGAATAATCTGTACCCTGTAACCTGTAACCTATTCCCTTCTTCGCTTTCTCAAAAGCCTCTAGTTGTGAGAATAAATTCTGCGATCGCTAAATCTTGTGGAGTTGTCACCTTCAAATTTGTCTCCTCTCCCTCGACAATTCGCACTTCAATACCGCACTTTTCAAATAAAGCGGCATCGTCAGTTACTTCCCAACCTTGACGGACACCTTCAGCGTGGCACTGTTTCAACAACTTGACATCAAATCCTTGGGGAGTTTGTGCTGCCCACAATTTTCGTCTATCGGGTGTTTCTTGAATTATGCCTTGTTCATCGACAACTTTGATGGTGTCTTTGACGGGTACACCAGCAATTAAGCCGGGACAGTGGCGAATGGCCTCGGCACATGAATTAAATAAATCTGGTGTGGCTAGGCATCTGGCGCCATCATGAATCAACACTTGTTCTGCGTCTACCGGCAGGGATTGCAAGCCATTGTAAACAGATTCTTGGCGGGTGGAACCGCCTTGAATGAATTCTACTGGTTTAGTCAGCTTGAGATCGGCGAGAATTGCCTTGAAGTCTGGCCAATCAGTCGGCTGAGAAATAATCCCGATCCAACTGATGGTACTGGCGGCTTCTGCGGCTAATAGAGTCCAAGCAATAATTGGTTGCGATCGCACTTTCAGCAGGAGTTTATTGCGGTTACTCCCCATTCTTTTTCCGATGCCCGCAGCTGGAATTAGTAAATACACAGAATTCCTCAATCTTTAAGCTATATATTTTCCCCTAAAATAGGGAGCGAGTAAGCGTCAATAAATATTATGCGAGTAGTAGCCCTTGTACCTGGCGGAATTGGCGACCAAATTCTCTTCTTTCCGACTCTAGATGACCTGAAGCGCCATTACCCTAACGCTCAGATAGATGTCGTTGTTGAACCCCGGTCAAAGGCTGCCTACCGAGTGAGCAAGTCAGTTCACGAGGTGCTGAACTTTGATTTTCAAGACCGTAATAGTCTGGCAGATTGGGGTAACTTGATCGGCAATATTCGCGATCGCGAATACGATGTCGTCATTGTTGTTAAGCAAATTTGGTTGCTCGGTCTTTTGCTCTGGTTGACGGGAATTCCCATACGTATTGGCTACAAAGGCAAAGGTTCGGTTTTTCTGACCCACGCTGTGCCATTTAAAGCATCCCAGTATGCGGCGGCAGTATATCACGATTTGCTGCAACCATTGGAAATAAATAGTCCTGTCCCAGAGTTAGCAGTAAATGTGCCCAAACCAGATATTGAGTGGGCACAAAAAGAACAAAAACGCTTAGGGGTAAATGAAACAGGCTATATCTTGATTCATGGCGGTTTTGGCCAGTTATCCCAGGCTAAAGAACAGGATAAAATTTACCCTGTCGAAAGTTGGCATCAAATTATTCAAGGCTTCCAAGACAAGCAGCCGGATCTGCCTGTGGTGGTGATTAAGGGAACTGACGATGAGCAGTTTGTGCGATCGCTTCTGGGGTCTTCTCCAGATATCAAGGTGACTTCCCCAGATGATATTGGCAAGTTAACTGCTATGATCGCCGGGGCAAATTTGATGTTGTCTACTGATAATGCGGCGCTACAACTCAGTGTTGCAGTCCAAACTTATACCATTGCTCTATTTGGGCCTACTGATCCAGCTAAGTTGTTGCCGAAAAACGATAAATTCCTGGCCATTGCATCCCCCACGGGAAAAACGGCGGATGTTTCACCAAACGCCGTTTTAGAGAAAATCTGGGGTGGCTAAACCAGCACTTTGTCGCAATTTCTGCAATCAGTGTATTGGATATCCAATGTAGTTATGCGTTTGTGAATGACCGCAAGACCTGGTTGTGACAGCTAGATTTTGCGGTTATTTCAGTATTGACAACCAGGCTCAAAGCCAATACGGTTGGGTTAAGGGTTATTGGTGTAGATAATTGGTCTAGAGAAGACGCGATTCATCGCGTCTCTACAAAAACTAGATCAATGCTTTGTGCTTATTTGCGATCGCGCCTTTCCCGTCCACCGGCCCAAGGGGGTGGCCCTCCCGCATTGCGAATGCGAATAACTTCTCCGTTACTGCGAGTGATGCTAAAGGCATCAAAATCATAGTCGTCGTATTCTCCTACGACAGTTACTTTTTCACCCTGGCGCAAATTTAGCTGATGATGCCAACGTGGCCCGGCATCGACAATAATCTGTCCAGTGCCGTCCTCTAAGATAAATTCATTGCCAACAACACTGCGAATTTCACCAGAAACGCTGACTCCTGGATCGCGCTGCAAATCACGGATTGGGATCTGTGCTTGAGCGGTGGGAATAACTACCGCTAACAGTGCAGATGTAAAGGTCATAGCAACAGTGGATTTCATAAGAATTTATTGGTTTGAACTTCACTGCATAAACTGTAAACAGGAAGTATGACCAAAAAATGACCAGAATTTATTCGGTTTTGTGGGTCAAAAGTCAATACAGTTCAAATAAGACCAAAACACTTGTAGAGATGGCGATTTATCGCGTCTTCTAGAGATGGCGATTTATCGCGTCTCGAAAACCCACAATTTTGTACAATTAGCCCTTAACCCAAGCGTATTGGGTCAAAAGTGGCAGGGTAATTTGAAAGGTTGAGCCTTGATCAAGAGTACTGGTGACGCTGATTTGTCCCCCGTGAACCTGTACAATTTGCTGGGCGATCGCTAATCCTAGTCCAAATCCACCCGATGCTCTAGAACGTTTTGGATCGGCTCGGTAGAATCTTTCAAATACATGAGGTAATGCATGGCTGGGAATGCCAATTCCAGTATCTTTTACTTGAATTAAGGCTTGTTCTAGCTGTCTAATCAGTCGCAGTTCAATGGTTCCGCCAGCGGTTGTATAGCGACAAGCATTGCTGAGGAGATTAGCGATCGCTTGTTGTAACAAATTTGCATCACCCTGAACTACAACAGCCGTATCGGGTAACTGGCAGGTGAGTTCTAAAGAATGGATTTTTGCCTGTGACAACCATTCAGTAGACATACTCTCTAAAAGCTCTGTTAAATTCACCGATTCCATCGAGTCAGGAGCCAATAATCCTTCGTGTCGCGCCAGAAATAACAAATCACCCACCAACGTACTCATCTGTTTGGTAAGGCTGATAATCTTCTCAATGCGCTTTCGCAGTTGCATTGGTGAGTCGTCTAGCTCATCTAAATCCATTAGCCCAACTTGGGCATTGCTCATGATTGCTGCTAAGGGTGCCCGGAGTTCATGAGAAGCATTGGCAGTAAATCGCTGGAGTTGATCGCAGACTATTTCTAAACGCTGATTAGTTTCTCGTAGATTGATTTCTCGGTTCGCTAATTCTCGCTCCAGTTGATAGAAAAGATGAACTGCAAACAAAGCTGCGATCGTTCCAAATACAACAGAAATACACAATACAATCCAGGTGATTTGCCGATAAAAATCTTGATGTTGTATGCGTTGTACTAATAATTCTTCCTCGGTTTGAGCGAAGCGATCTATTTGTTGACGCGCCTGATCCATCGTTAATTTCCCTTCTTCTAACCACTCATAAAGGGACGCTACGGGAATCAAGGTATCAGTTTGTCCACGAATTCTTTTCAGTTCTCGCTGTAAGGTTAATTTCTGCTGAAAGATTTCTAAATTATCATCAACCAGTGTGCGAATTTTTTGAATTTGCTGGGTTTGTTGGGCATTGTCTTGTACCAGTTTTTCTAATCGATTCAAGGATGGGGGAATAATTGTCTGAGCTTGCTTATAAGGAGCCAAAAATTCCTCCCGTTGAGTTAGCCCATAACCTCGAACTCCAGTTTCAGCATCAATCAAGGCGTTAAGAAGCTGTTTTGTTTCTAGGCGTACCGTTTGAGTATGTTGCACCCAGGTTTCATCTTCTACCAGACTCGCTTTTAGCCAAGCAAAGGCTGATAGAGCCATAAACAAGCAGGTTATGGGAATGGCAACGATCGCTGTTCCCCGCACTCGAATCGGCAAAGTTTGCCAGCGTTGATAGAGCCGTTGAACCCGATAAGCCATAGATTACCCCGCAGGAGGTTCTAAACGATAGCCAGTGCCATAAACGGTTTCAATCCAAGTTTCTACACCAATCTCGCGCAGTCGTTGACGCAAGCGTTTTACACGAGCAACTACGGCATTACTCTCAGGTTCTTGTCCCCATTCCCAGAGTGCCTGTTCGATCTGATCGTGGGTGAGAATTTGGCGAGGATGGCGCATCATGTACTCTAGTAGCTGAAAGTCTCGGCTTTTCAGTTTCAGGCTAGTGCTTCCCCATTCCAGGCGCATGGTGTCGAGATGGAGAGATAGCCCGTTGACTTGCAAAGCATCACCACACCACAGGGGCGATCGCCGCCGCAATGCCCGCACCCGTGCCAGTAATTCTTCAATATCTACAGGTTTGACAAGGTAATCATCGGCTCCGGCATCTAGCCCCATCACTTTATCGACAGTGGTATCTTTTGCTGTCAACATCAAGATAGGAGCCGCTTTTCCTGCTTGACGATACTGTTTGCACAGAAAGATACCATCTTCATCGGGCAACATCCAGTCAAAAATCAGCAAATCATAATCTTTTTCACCCATCAACCATTGGGCTGTTGCCCCATCTTCGACGGCATCCACAATATGCCCTGAACGAGCCAAGGCTTCATGGAGCGGTTCTATTTGCTCTGGATCGTCTTCTACTAGCAAAATCCGCATTGTTCAATTGCAGCTAGTTGGGGAATTGGGGATGGGGAATGGGGAATGGGGAATGGGGAATGGGGAATGGGGAATTGGGAGTGGGGAATGGGGAATGGGGAATGGGGAGTGGGGAGTGGGGGATGGGGAATGGGGAATGGGGAATTGGGTTTTAGCCTAGTTTGATTTTATTGTGCCAACTTAACTTTCACCCAGCTAAAATATCTCAAAAAAAGCATCATCTAATTCATAACCCAGCATTTGGGCCATAGATTTCAGCCGCGAGAGACTGGGGATGTCTTGCTGTTTGAGCCAATCACCTAAAACAAAGATTTTGTGCATCAAAAATATTTCTAAGGCTTCCGGGTTGTACTGAATGCCTTCTTTGGAACTGAATTGGTGTGGTACAAGCATGGCGGCATAACGAGCAAATTCTCCAGCTTTCCAATCTAGGAAAAATGCTAACCAGGGATATTTGGCATCTAGGCGCACAAACCACAGCCGCACCTCTGGAATTTCTGAGAGTTCCCGTGGATCGTCAGGTTCGAGATCGTAATTGATATCAAACTGTAGCTGCTGTTCATGGGATGCAGCCCCATCTTGCAGCAGTTGTTCAATCACCGTTGACGCAGGAGATATATCCAGATTGTTAATCAGGTCATTATTGAGTGCGATCGCAATTGTCTTTGACTCAGCAGCCACTTTTTTTTACTCAACTGTAGGATCGAGAATCTACAGTAGCAGCTTTCAGGGATTGACGCTAGATTGACCTTTAGTAGCACAAAGTCTTGTTCACAAATCAATTAGTATTTACTGATACTTTTTTGCTGATAATTTGGTCAACCTATACAAGCTTTAGACGCAAGCCTGAACTGATCAAATTTCTTTGATACTTTGGCTTAATTTTTGCTGGTTATAACAAAATACATTCCAGTTAGTAGCATGGATATGAGACAATAGCCATTCCTGCGGCTGGCTACGCCTACGCCGCTCACTTCCCCGATTTTTAATAAAGTTAAATATTACTTTTATTATTGTTATAATTACTCACATTTCACTAATAAATTACTACACGATTTACACACTATGCCATTAGAATTAGCCTACTTGAGTAAGGTAACACTTGCCCCAAGGTGGACATTTACAGCAATTTTAAGTTAAAGTTGTAATGAGTTTGTTTTAGATTAAGGTCTGACAAAGTAGCCATCAAAAAGCAAAAAAAAATCATTATCGCCACCTATGACTTCCGCAGCATCAAAAGCCAAAACACAAGCATAGGTAAAACAGCGGTGTGCAATATGATTGCATATATTAAATAACCAATAAACATTTAGACGGGAAAATTCCCCCAACAGTTAACAAGCTGTAATATGCAAAAACAAACAATTACTACAAAACCAATTCGTTCCCTAGAAGATGCGCTTGAGCGCTGTCAAATTCTGGGTATGCGCGTCAGTCGTCAGCGTCGCTTTATTCTGGAATTACTTTGGCAGGCAAATGAACACCTTGCGGCAAGAGAGATTTACGATCGCTTGAATCAACAAGGCAAAGAGATCGGTCATACTTCTGTTTATCAAAACTTAGAAGCATTATCCAGTCAAGGCATCATTGAATGTATTGAACGCTGTGATGGGCGTTTGTACGGCAATATCAGTGACTCTCACAGTCATATAAATTGTGTGGATACAAATCAAATTCTTGATGTTCATGTGGAACTACCAGAAGATTTGATCCGCAAAATTGAAGAAGAAACAGGAGTGCAGATTACTGACTACAGTATTAACTTTTTTGGCTACCGGAATCGGCAAGAGGGATAGGTAATGGGGAATGGGGAATGGGGAATGGGGAATGGGAGAAAGGGAGAAGAGTTTTTCCCCTCAGCAGGAGTAGCACCTCTCCCTCTTTTCAACGCCCAATGCCCAATGCCCAATGCCCAATGCCCTATTCCCCAATAGCATTATTGCCAAAAACTGTCTCATCATCGGCATCATCATCGTATAAATCTATTGGTAAAATAGTTCCTTCGCAGCTTTCAATTAGTCCGATCGCAGGGGTTTTGCTCCAATTAACATCTGTGTTTGTTGGAATTTGGACGGTGTTTAAGAAGGGTTGCTGCGATGCCTGCGGCGGTAAACCACGCAAATTTTTCAGTTTTTGAAATGACTCTTTAGAGAACAAGGCACCATTATCGGTAGCTAATTTTTTGTTAGCCTCAGTAAGAATTGCTTCAAATAAACAGGCATTAATAAGATTGGCAGAATTAAGATTTATCCCCATAAGGTTAGCCTGTTGCAGGTTTGCGCCTGTAAGGTTAGCCTGTTGCAGGTTTGCACCTGCGAGGTTTGCCTGTTGAAGGTTTGCGCCTGCGAGGTTTGCCTGTTGCAAATTAGCTCCAACCAAATTCGCCCCAATTAACTCCGCATTGGATAAGTTTGTTTGCTCAAGATTTACCCCAGTTAACATTACTTGCAGCAAAGAGGCTCCCGATAAATTGAGTCCAGCCAAAGACTTGATTCGGGTTGCAAAGGCGTTTTTGTGCAAAATGCTTGTTCTCGTAACCAGCGCACTTAAAGCCTCTGGATTGAATTCTGTGAAATTGAGTGGATTGCCACAAGGCCAAAAAGGGATTTTTGTTTCTCGGTAGCACGCACAAAGCAATAAAAACACATTTAGTCCCACAGCAGCATTCACTTGCTCAACATTCACCGGGTTTTGCAGTGTGTGGAAATGAGTCAAAGCTTTGTGGGCTATTCCTTCGTCTAGCCAACGCCCTTGACAGTAAGCACGCCAGAAAGACAAAAGCCGTTGGAACAAAACTTCAAAGGAAAATTTGTGCTTTTGCTCTCGGCGTAAAATTGCGATCGCCAGTTCTTCAATTTCTTGGCTAAGTATCCCGTAACCCTGTAAATTGTAAATATGCTGGGCAACGCTACTAGGAGAATCAAGCACAAAAGCAAGGCTACCATAAGCCTCATCTTGGTACTGAGTTAGAAATTTAAGTTGGGCAGCAATGGCATCTGCACAAAGAGATTCTCCTAGCTTGAGATGCGAAAACTCAATTAAACTACTTTTGGCTGCGCTTTCTAAATCCCGAATTTTAAAATAAAATCCTGGTAGAGTATTAAATTCACCAGCTAAATTAATTTGATGACGTTGCGAGTGTAAAATTTTGAGAGCGATCGCTTGCATCTGCTCAAGTAAATCTTGGGGATGACGATTAGCGAGTAAATTAGCGATCGCTTCTGGAGTCCGGTGGATATGAGCCGATCCTGAACGCAGTAGCATCGTCTTGATCCCACCAGTTAGCGGATAGCCCAATAACCATCGACTCAAGCGATGATGAATTTCCCATAACAGAGAAGACTTTGGAGCATTAGCAGCTAATTGCAATAGTTCATCATCTAGTAGTCCGTCGCGGTGTAAAATACCCAATAAATGCAGCATTAAGGGTTGGCGGATCAGAGCAGATAATTCTCTTAACTTGGACTGGTTGGTAAATAAACCCGCCTGTTTTAACAATGTAAAGAAATTTTGAGCGATCGCTAACGATTGCACTTTTGCCCATTGCTGAAACCATTGTTTGAGTTCATCCACATCGAAGGGCTGAATGATAATTCGCCTCAATGGCAACGGTATCTCTGGGGCAATTTCCTGTAATGTTGTTGACCGACTCGTTAACACAATTTTGTGTCTATGCTGAGATTGAAAATTCAGTAATTGCTGAATAAAAATTGCTTTTGCCCTGATACCCTGAGCAGAAGGGGGCAGTTCATCCAAACCATCCAGCAGCAATAGACAAGGCAGATTTTCTTGCTCTAACCAAGTTGAAAGATTAACAGGAAAAGCAGAATTTAGGGTTTCAGTAAAAGTTTTGCCATATTTTACATCCCGTAACTTAATTAATATAGGCATCCAAGTAGGGTACAATTCTTCTGCTACCTGTGCTGCCCAGAGTTGGCAAAAACTAGTTTTGCCATAACCAGGTTCCGATTCAATGACAGCGATCGTTTCTAAATCAGTTAGCTGTTGTTGCGCCCAAGTTTTTAAATCACCTGGTTTAACAGTTTTTTTATCTTGCTCATAAATATTTTCTTCTATTGGTAAGCCTTTTTGCGGCACATAGAGATCCTTAAGGGCAAAGGATTCTATGAGTAAAGGCATACTCAGATTTTTAATCAAACTTGCACGATAATGTTCTCGATGCAAATCAATTTTTTCAGCGATTGTAGAACCAACTTCTGGAGTGATCAAGCTGGGAGATAATGAAATTCCCAAACGGAAAAATTTTTGCAGTTGGGCTAAAGGGGGAGCATTTTCAGTAACGACTATGAGTATTTCACCAGGAAGTGAGTTGACTAAACGCTGTATTAAGAGTTTAGCTTCAGGTTCCTCTGCACCATTGGCAACTAACCAAGCTATGGCAGCATTATTTATTTGTTGCACCAGTAATGAATCTGCAACCAAAGACAGTGCTTGTTCAGCTTGAGTATCAGTCAATCTACCTGGACTGAGAGTTTTCAGCAATCCTTGCAGTTGCGAATCTTGGAGGATGAGTTTACCCACATCCTCTTGAAGTATTTGTGCTTGGATTGGTATACTTGCCCGGTCTAGCCACGGTCTTTGTAAGCTTACTTCTTGCTCTAAAATTGCTTGCAAAGCTTGAAGATAGGCGATTTGAAACGCTAGCCATGTGCCTTCATTACGTTTTAACGGTTTTTTTTGGCTGAGACTACGCAACAGATTTTCTGTCAACTGGGAAATGACACTGATTTCTTCCCAAACAATCCCTAAAGGCAGTTCTAAAACCTCTGCCAAGGTACAGATATCAAAAGGCATGAGGCTTTTGACTTCCATATCCTGAACAATCCGGTAGGCAATACCTGCCAATTGTCCCGCTGAAAATCCTTTGATTTGATTGATTGCGATATAGCGTTCCGCCAACCAGTGCCGAATACTCAAGTTCATCTAATTACACAGTGAAGGCTGCACAAGGCAATTATGATCCATTTATCAGTTTGCGAAAACAGGTGACAATGAGGAAGACAAAGTTTTGTATCAAAGCTGTTTTCTGATTGGTAAAAAACAGTGCTTGCGTAATTAAGTAGACTATGAGCGATCGCCATCTAAAATTACTGTTAATCGACCAAGACCCGATTTTTCGTCTGGGATTACGGGTAACTCTAGAAGCAATTCCTAACCTAGAAGTAATAGCAGTGGTAGAAACTGATACCGCTGCCTTGCAAATTTTAGCAGAAATTGCCCAAGAAGACCCTAACCAGCTAAATCTGGTAGTTTTGGAATTAGGTAATGGTCGCTCTAGCATCAGCCAACAACTAGGTTTACAATTCTGTCGGCAACTTAGAGCCTTATATCCCAACCTGCCAATTTTGCTTCTCAGTTCTGTGCAAGAACCAGGACTACTATTGGCTGCAAAATCTGTTGGTGTAAATGGCTACTGCCCCAAAGGTACACCACTTCCTGAATTAGTCGCCGCCATGCAAGAAGTTGCAGATGGTGGTTCCTATTGGTTTCGAGACACAGAAGCAATCACAACCTCACTCCCTAATACAGACGCGATTAATCACGTCTCTCCTCACTCCCCACTCCCTTTTTCTAAACTGCGAAATAATTTACGTTTGTCAGGAATTGGTTACATTGACGCTACCCTAGCCGCAGTCACAGCCCAATTACAAGTTCCTGGATTACCAGTATTAGATCGAGCAATTCTAGCTGGACAGCGACGAGAATTGCTAGCAGCTCGTTGGTTGCTAAATCGGTTGTTGGTTTCATCACAAGAAAGGCAAGAGGAAGATATTCCGGTTGCTGATGAGCAGCCTTTGACCCCTTCGTTGAGTAGTGCTATTCAGCAAAGGCAAATGTCACCTCTACTTAGTCCAGGAGCGCTACAATCTGCCTTGTTTGCGTCTTGCATTACCAAACTTCAATTTCCCTTGCAAAACGTCACAGATGTAGCTTTAGAAATTGACATTTTTCGTGAAGAGAAAAAACGAGAATTACTTTATCTTATCCTGCAAAAATTGGCTAATCAGTTGGATGAACTGCGGGCTTCTCAAATTGAAATTAATCAATTATATGAAGTGAAATCTATCTTGTTGCACGATTTATGGGAATCAGCAATTACAGATTTTTTTGGAAGGTTTTCTAGAATAAAAGTAGGTGATAAAAACATAGAAATTGTTAATTTATTACTGCAAAATACAGAAGTAGTGCAAAGAGATATCCTCAATCAAATTCCGCTAGTTTGTGAGTTGTATTGTTATCTTCTATTTCAAACAGAATTGTATATTGATAATGGCTCTTATCCCGCAGTGAGCCATGAAGCCAAGTCCCAAGCATTAATGATTTTAGAGAACTTGTTGATTCAGATAGCTAATGGCGTAGTGCAACCACTACTCAACTCTTTAGCAGATGTAGAAACGATTAAGCAAAATTTATATAGTCGCCAATTTATTTCTACAAGAGAGATTGAACGGTTTAGAAACGATTTATCATGGAAATATCGGTTAAAAAATTATATAGATGAGCCAAAAGCAGTTTTTGAAAGCCGTTATGATCTATTTGTAATTGCACCTCGTGGTATTGCCAAGACTTCAGTTTATGCTCCTCGAAATCAGGAGTTAGCCAAACTTTCTAATATTCCTTTAGTAGTGACATTATTTTTAGAATTTAGTGATGCGATCGCACCGCGTTTAAAAACATTAGTAGCCTTTGTAGGTAGCGGTATAGTCTTCATTCTCACCCAAATAATTGGTAGGGGTTTAGGTTTAATCGGTCGTGGTATTCTTCAAGGTATTGGTAGTGTTTCGTTAATAGAAAAGAACTTTAGAAAAAATAGCGATCGCACGAAGTGAACAAGCCAGGAAGCAAAATGACAAATGACAAATGACAAACAATGATTTTATCGGGCTAGCAATTTCTTATATTTACGCAATTAGTCTGCTTGTTATTGGCGAAGGACTGCGTAGGCTATTGGGCGTAAAGCCAGATTTGACTCGCAAAGTGATCCATATTGGTGCAGGAATGTGGGTTTTCGGCGTGCTGCTGCTATTTAATCGGTGGGAAATCGGAATTATACCTTTTGCTACCTTTATCGGACTCAACTACCTGTTTTACCGTTACCGATTCATCGGCGCAATGGATAGCCAGGATAGCTCACCTGGTACAGTTTATTTCGCTATCTCAGTGACGCTGTTGTTCGGGTTACTGTGGCGACCAGATGGGCCAGTAGATAGTGTTGCGATCGCTGTAGCTGGGATAATGGCAATGACCTGGGGTGATGCATTAGCAGCATTAATCGGTAGACGCTTCGGACAGCATAAGTACCAAGTGGGAAATTCTGTGCGTTCCTGGGAAGGTTCAGCAGCAATGTTTGTGGCGAGTACAGTGGTGATTTTCTTGGTGCTATTGTTGCTACCTGGCTCGTCCCTGAGTCCTCTAGCAACGCCTTTAGGTTTAGGATGGGCTTTGTTAACGGCTGTGGTAACTGCTACTTTCGCAACCCTAGCAGAGGCAGTCTCACCTCACGGCACAGATAACCTCAGCGTGCCTCTAATAGCGGCGGGGGTTGTTTGGATTATCATGCAGGGATTTTAAAGAACTCCCAATGACCTCGTACCCAATACGGTTCGGTTAAGGTTTTTTGATGAACATTCTAGATCCAAAGACGCGATAAATCGCCGTCTCTACAAGAATCAATCTTTTGTAGAGACGGCGATTTATCGC
>NZ_JBDNJQ010000340.1:0-2400 GCF_051172895.1 Nostoc sp. CALU 1950
AATGACCAATGACCAATGACCAATGACCAATGACCAATGACCAATGACCAATGACTACTTAATCGACTGTAATTCTCAAAAGCAATACCGCCCTTCACACAATATCTGTTTGTAACAGAAGCTTTTTTTGTCCCACTAACACCGTAATTACCACACTTTTCCATTGTGGGATTTACAAAACTCCCCGCAATTGTGACGATTACGCTAGAATTGTTAAAGGTTCTTTACAGAATTTGCTGATCATCCCCAGTTCTGTTAAAACAGCCTAGCATTCAAATGTAAATCTTAAAACCCCCTCTAGAGTTCACCAAAAGTTTCTATGACGCTCCCAATTCGCAACGTCGCAATTATCGCCCACGTTGACCACGGCAAAACCACGCTGGTTGACGCACTCCTCAAACAATCCGGCATTTTCCGCGAAGGCGAAGACGTTCCGGATTGCGTTATGGACTCCAACGCCCTAGAACGGGAACGGGGTATTACTATCCTGTCCAAAAATACAGCAGTTCGCTACAAAGAAACGCTAATCAATATTGTTGATACTCCTGGACACGCTGACTTTGGTGGCGAAGTTGAACGCGTACTCGGCATGGTTGACGGATGTCTTCTAATTGTCGATGCCAATGAAGGCCCCATGCCCCAAACACGCTTTGTTCTGAAAAAAGCTTTGGAAAAAGGGCTGCGCCCCATTGTTATTATCAACAAAATCGACCGTGGTAAAACTGACCCCCACGTTGCTGTCGATAAAGTTTTGGATCTGTTCTTGGAATTAGGGGCAGATGAAGACCAGTGTGATTTTACCTATCTGTTTGCCTCCGGTATGGCAGGTTTCGCCAAGGAAAGCTTGGAAGCAGAATCGGTAGATATGCAACCCCTGTTTAACGCGATTCTGCAACACGTTCCACCACCAGTAGGCGACAGCACTAAGCCTCTGCAATTGCAAGTTACAACCCTAGATTATTCTGAATATCTGGGACGGATTGTCATTGGTAGAATTCACAACGGTACTATCCGCTCAGGACAGCAAGCAGCTTTAGTTACAGAAGATGGTACCATTGTCAAGGGTAAAATTACCAAGTTGATGGGCTTTGATGGACTGAAGCGCGTAGAGATGGAAGAAGCAACCGCAGGTTATATTGTGGCGGTGGCTGGTTTCGCTGATGCTTATATTGGAGAAACGATTACTGACCCCAATGAACCACAAGCTTTACCACTAATTAAAGTGGATGAACCAACCTTGCAAATGGCCTTCTGGGTGAATGATTCGCCCTTTGCTGGTCAAGAAGGTAAGTTGGTAACATCAAGACAAATTCGCGATCGCTTATTCCGCGAACTTGAAACCAACGTTGCTTTGCGTGTCGAAGAAACCGATTCTCCCGATAAATTCCTCGTTTCCGGTCGTGGAGAACTCCACCTGGGTATCTTAATTGAAACCATGCGCCGGGAAGGCTTCGAGTTCCAGGTATCTCAGCCACAGGTAATTTACCGCGAAATCAACGGTCAACCTTGCGAACCTTTTGAACTCTTGGTGTTAGACATTCCTGGTGATGCTGTGGGTAGCTGTATTGAACGCCTGGGACAACGCAAAGGCGAAATGCAAGATATGCAACCAGGTAGTGGCGATCGCACCCAATTAGAGTTTGTCATTCCCGCCCGTGGATTGATTGGTTTCCGGGGTGAATTCATGCGGATGACTCGTGGCGAAGGCATCATGAACCACAGCTTCTTAGACTACCGTCAACTTAGTGGCGACATTGAAGCCCGTAACAAAGGTGTTTTAATCTCTTTTGAAGAAGGCGTTTCTACCTTCTACGCCATGAGAAATGCCGAAGATAGAGGAGCATTCTTTATTACTCCCGGCACAAAGGTTTACAGAGGCATGATCGTGGGAGAACACAATCGTTCCCAAGATTTGGAACTAAATATCTGTAAGACCAAGCAGTTAACCAACCACCGCGCTGCTGGTGGCGATGAATTGGTGCAACTGCAAGCACCGATAGACATGAGTTTAGAACGGGCTTTGGAATACATTGGCCCCGATGAATTGGTGGAAGTTACACCCCAATCGATTCGTCTGCGGAAGATGTCGAAGAAGTTGGCGAAACGGTAATTCATAGCGGTGGCTTTTCTTGCTCACCCACTCATTTAATAACATCACAAAACAAAGCCTGCTGACGCAGGCTTTTTCGTTTAGTAATCTTCTAGTAGTTAAATGTAGTACTATACGCTACTATAAATTAATCAATCTATTTAGAGCGAGTCAGTCAATTCGATTCGCAAACATACTAGCTAAAGGTTTCTTATATGAGCAATGGAAATCATAATAATACTTACAATATATATTTAGGCAAAAGTGTTGAATGTTAAGAAAAATCCGATAAAAACAGCCCAAAATATGTT
>NZ_JBDNJQ010000342.1:0-2258 GCF_051172895.1 Nostoc sp. CALU 1950
TTACGCCTATTTCAATCATGAAAAATCTACTCTAGCAAGTTTTACCACTCTAGATTTATTTTCTGCAAGTCCCTAATAGGGTTGGTAAACTTAGAATTTTGGGTAAAAACGAAAGTTGCCGATTTCTCTAAATAAAAATTTTTTCATGAGGGAAAGGAAAGATTGATGCAAGCTCCAGTAGATTTTGCCGAGATCACAGCAGAAACTCCGACGCTCTTGGGCGTAACTGCCGAATACCAAGCTATCCAGGCGCAGTTTAACCAGGCTCAAACCTCTGAACAACGAAAGGCTGCCTTTCAGCAGTGGGATGCCTTACGATGCAGACTCAGTACATGGAAGGAACTCACGCAGCTCCACTTTCATCAAGACACGCAAAATCCAGAGTACAAAACCGCCTTGGACTATTGCAGCGAACTTTCACCATCTCTGACTGCCCTTGAAGTAGACTTCAAACGGCAGTTGATTCATAGCCCCGATCGCGTCGAGTTAGAACAAAGCTTGGGACGGCAAGCTTTTTTGCTGTGGGAAGCAGACATCACAACTTTTGAAGGAGCGATCGCAGCAGATTTAGTTGAAGAATCCAAACTCATCAATGAGTACACCAAACTGATCGCCTCGGCAAAGCTAGAGTTCGGGGGTGAGCAAGTAAATTTATCAGGTTTGCAACCATATCTGCAAAGTAAAGAGCGAGACATTCGCCAGCAGGCAGAACAGTGTCGCTGGCAGTTTTTTGAGCAGAATCAAGACCACTTCGATCAATTGTTTGATCGATTGGTGAAACTGCGCGATCGCATGGCAAAAAAATTGGGCGATGAAAACTACATTGCGCTAGGATATCGCCGAATGCGACGGGTGGATTACAATCAAACCGATGTTGAACGCTATCGAGATCAAGTAGTTCAAGAGGTCGTTCCCCTAGCAATTGAGCTAATTGGGCAACAGGCAAAACGGCTCAATCTAGACACCCTATATTTCTGGGATGAGTCCGTCTTTGATGCAGAAGGTAGTCCGGCTCCCATTGGCAATCATGACTGGATGCTGGAACGGGCACAAGAAATGTTTGATGTCTTGAATCCATCGCTGGCTAGCTTTTTTCAGATGATGGTTGAGCAGCATTTACTAGATTTGCAAAACCGTCCCGGAAAAGCAGGAGGCGGATTTTGCACAAGCTTCCCAACCTATGATGTTCCATACGTGTTCGCAAATTTCAATGGCACAAAAAACGATGTGCAGGTGTTTGTTCACGAAATCGGTCATGCCTTCCAAATGTGGCGAAGTCGCCATTTGCCAGTTTTTGATTACCTGTGGCCTACCCTAGAATCGTGTGAAATTCACTCCATGAGCTTAGAGTTTCTCACCTATTCGCAGATGGAAAAGTTTTTCGGAGATCAAGCCGATCGATTTCGTCGGCAGCATCTAGCCTGGTCGATTCTATTTCAGCCTTATGGTGTGGCAGTGGATCATTTTCAGCATTTGGTATATGCGAACCCAGAAGCAACCCCGCAAGAACGACATCTTATGTGGCAACAAATGGAAGCTCGTTATCTGCCTTGGCGTAAATATGGAGATTTAAACTACCTCAACAAAGGCGGACTCTGGCAAGAAAAACAACACATTTACTGTTCGCCCTTTTATTATATTGATTACACCTTGGCGGGGTGTTGCGCCTTGCAGTTTTGGGTCAAAGCAGAAGAAAATTATTCGCAAGCGTTGGCAGAGTATATTGCATTATGCGATCGCGGTGGTTCTGCATCCTTTCGAGAATTAGTGCGATCGGCAAATCTCATTTCTCCATTTGAAGCTGGTGCGCTTACTCAAGTCGTTGAAAAAGTGCGTCAGAGTTTGAAGACTGGCTGATTAGAAGGCGAAGAAGCATCTACGCCTTTCTGGATTTTAGTGGCACAATAAAACCTAGATTCCGGTTTTTCACACTGTATCAAAAAATAACCTGTCAAAAATGCCCGAAACATATTCTGGGCATAGATTGTGACGAACGCAATTCTAACCTATGTGATTGATGCCCCTGGTGGTGGCAAAGTCCCAATTCAAGCCGAGACTTTACTTGTATACGAACAAGACACAAAAAATAGTTATCGAAGCAAATTCAACTGGCGACGGCAATAAAATTCAGCCAGAAAATGAGTGTATTTGCTCAACCAATATCGGCTAAGATAGGGCTAGTAAACTAAATTTACTGAACCTTATACCAATTTAATATGAAGCTGCATAGAAAAGAGCTTCTAAAATAAAGTTATAAG
>NZ_JBDNJQ010000343.1:0-2138 GCF_051172895.1 Nostoc sp. CALU 1950
GGTGAGATGACTTCAGTACCATATCAATTACTCAATCAGAATGAAATAGCCCTGGCTGTTATACAAACGAAAATCGGTGTCTCTCAGTAAAAACCCTAGAGTTATTAAGAAATTGCTGGCAATTGCGCTATGAGATTCCGAACCTCCCGACATAGTAATAATCTCTCCGTTACGGTATTCATGGCGTTCTGGGTTTGTTTCTTCCATAGCCCGGTACTCGTCTAACGTCAGGCGAGTTGTTATTACTTCTGGGGGACTGGTTTGAGCAAAGACCACAATCAACCTCTTAGATAATTACCTCTAAAACTATTATCTGCAAAGTCAAGAAGAATTGCTATTGAACGGTGGAATGCCGCAGTTTCCAAGTGGGGCTACGGTGTGCTTTCATAGGCTGGTTGATATGTTTTATTGCCTTTAGGCAAGAATTTATCAAATTTAACAACAGCAAAGAAATACTGGTAGAGACGGCGTGGCGCTAGGAATTTAGGAGAGTTCTAAAATATGCCAGTATTGAAATATCCAAAAATTAGTAAAATGTAAGTTTAGAGAGTAAAAAAGGGTTTATGACCACAGCAGTCAAGAAACTTACCCTTGAGGAGTACCTTGCCTATGATGATGGCACAGATACCAAGTATGAACTTGTGGATGGAGAGTTGGTTGAAATGCCACCAGAAAGCGATAGAAATAACTTAATCTCTCTTTATCTACTGTCACAATTTCTCAAGTTTGTTCCCATTCAACTTATCCGTCATAAAGATACGGAACTTGTTGTCATAGGCAGTCGCACACGAGTCCGATTGCCTGACTTGATGATCTTGACACAGGAGTTATTAGAAGCGATGGCTCTCGGACGGGCTACAATCACTCCAGATATGCCTTCGCCAGTAATGGTAGTTGAGGTTGTGTCCCCAGGAAAGGTAAATGAGGATAGAGACTACCGCTATAAGCGCTCTGAGTATGCAGCACGGGGTATTCCTGAATACTGGATTGTTGATGCCCAGAAAGCCCAAATAACTCTACTAACTCTGGTAGATGGACTATATGAAGAATCTGTGTTTCAGGGGACGGAAACAATTCAATCAGTGATTTTCCCTGCGCTGGATTTGACCGCAGATTTAGTATTAGCAGCCGGACAGGTCTAAAATGAGACAAGGGTAACTAATGATGACCGAACGAGAATTTCCGAACTGGGAAGCGCTCTATCAAGAACAAGCCGTTGAAACCATGCCCTGGTTCAACCCTAGCTTAGATCCAGATGTCGAAGAAGCGCTCCTTACCCTTGAACTGAGCAATGGTTCAGTGCTGGATTTGGGAACAGGGCCAGGAACTCAAGCGCTTGCCCTAGCCGAACGAGGATTTCAGACGATGGGAACAGATTTGTCAGAGGCGGCCATTCGTCAGGCGGCAGCAAAGGCAAACCAAAAGGGATTAGAAATTTCGTTTCAGCAAGATGATATTCTCAACAGTCGTTTGGAACAATCTTTCGATTTGATTCTCGACAGAGGATGCTTCCATGTTCTGCCACCTCAAAGCTATGGTAGTTACGTGCAAACAGTTGCAAGCTTATTAAAGCCTAAGTGCTACCTGTTACTGAAATGCTTCTCTCAAGAGGAAACAAGAGAACAAGGGCCTTACCGCTTTAGCCCAGAGGAGATTGGGCAGATATTCAAAGAACGATTTCATCTGCGTTTGGCTAAACAAACGGTCTATCATGGGATACTCGATCCCCTTCCCAAAGCACTCTTTTGCATCCTAGAAAAGCATTGATTTTTTTTGTACAAATTTATCAGCTTTACTGAGAATAAGGCTCTACAAGATTTATAGCTTAGTCAGCGCAACAATCGCCTCATGCGACCCTTTTTCAGCACTGGGGACAGGTGTGGCGGAACTTTTACCTTCATCACCCCTGCAACAATTGCATAAAAATATGCAGCCGAAGCTTTAACAATAGAAGTGATGGCAAGTCTATCCAGTAGAGAAGCGATCGCAGTTCCGTATGAGCGATCGCTATAATCAATCCCTAACCACAGGGATTGATTATTACAATTGTATTTGTCGCAGTGCTTTAGCGATTGCAGTGCTAGCCTAGGCTGTTGACTTTGTGGGTTTTTAGGCGGTTTTTGCTCATGCAGTTTTTG
>NZ_JBDNJQ010000344.1:0-2025 GCF_051172895.1 Nostoc sp. CALU 1950
CCTAGATCATATTGTATATTGATTTGTGTAATTAATTTTGTTTGATTACTTACCTCCACTCAGTTGAAGAAAATCACTAGCTAGAAGCGTTTCACTTAGGTCTGGACGGCGATTGACTCGTACCTGAAAATCTGCATTAACGCTACCGAGAGATATTATGCTTCCCTGACTCATGATGTCTTGTGTTTTTAGATTCCATAGGAGATTGTCAGCCGCCAGACTGCGAAGACAATCTCATTATTTGCATTAAAGCCTTTTGTATCAATACAAGCATCTAGCTTAAGTTCACTTCCCTACCGTAGTAAAACTTGCTAGAGGTATCTTGGAATCGTAGAAAACTCCTTTGAGATTGTCTTTTTAGCGAACACAATTAAGGCTTTAATCTCGACTCTCTTCAAGATGAAGGGGAGTGCGATCGCTGCGATTGCAATCGGGAGCATCCCTATTTGGCAAGAAGACGAAAGAAAGGGGAAAATATTCGTGATGATGACTCGCGAATTAAGGTGGGACTGTACAAATGCAGTCCATAACTGAGAAAATTATGGCAGCCAGAGAGCATGGTTAAAACAATGACACCAGAAGATAAAAAACTTTTAGAAGCCCACATCCAAGAGATAGCCAAAATCCTTTATAAAAACACCCCATCCGAAAAAATCGAAACATTAAAGTTGATGAAAACCCGATCAACAGATTCTTTCGTCTAAAGAATCCGTTGATCGGGTTTAGCCGTTTGCAAAAAATCGGTCAAGATTACACTCTATCTACTTTGAGAGTTCTGGTGTGAAGAGAATGCGGCTGTCATTAATGCTATCAAACGTAGGTGTAGACCAGCGATCGAATACTTTGCCTAGAATTGACATTTCTTGAACTAAGCGGTCAAATTTATCAGGGGTGAGAGATTGAGGCCCATCGGATAAAGCTTTTGCGGGATTGGGGTGAACTTCAATCATTAAGGCATCTGTACCAGCTGCGATCGCAGCCATTGCCATCGATGGCACATATTCAGACCTACCCGTACCATGACTAGGATCAATCATAATCGGTAAATGGGTTAGCGATCGCAATACCGGAAGCACTGATAAATCTAAAGTATTCCGGGCATATTTACCATCAAAGGTTCTAATTCCCCGTTCACAAAGAATTACATTTGGGTTTCCAGATGCCAAAATATATTCTGCTGCCATTAACCACTCATCAATTGTCGCAGACATCCCCCGCTTGAGTAGCACTGGTTTATCTTGAGCGCCTACCTTTTTCAACAGCGAGAAGTTGTGCATATTCCTAGCTCCGATTTGGATTATGTCAGCTGTTCTCGCCACTGCTGATAAATCCGCAGCATCCATCAATTCTGTGACGATACCCAAACCAGTAGCTTCCCGCGCTGCTGCTAATAAATCTAAAGCGCTTTCACCATAACCTTGAAAGGCATAAGGTGAGGTGCGGGGTTTATAGGCTCCGCCACGGAGAAACTTTGCTCCGGCTGCCTTCACCCGCTTTGCTGTTTCGACAATCATCGCTTCATTTTCAACGGAACAAGGCCCAGCTACAACTACGATCGGGTGATGTTCGCCAAAATAGACATCACCGTTAGGTGTAGGTACAACAACTTCGCTGGCTTCTCCATGTCGGAATTCTCGGCTTACCCGCTTGAAAGGTTGTTGCACTCGTAATACTTGTTCAATCCAAGGACTGAATTCTTGAACCTGTAATTTATCGATGCTGGTGGTATCACCAATTAGCCCTAGCACAACTTTATGAGTGCCAATGCTTTTTTCTACCGTGACTTTCCAAGTGTCACTCAGTTCTTCGCTAATGCGAGTAATTTCCTCAACAGGTGTACCGCTTTTAAGTATGATAATCATCTGTTTTTCCTTGTGTAAGTTATTGGGTGTAATATATTGACCCCTCTCCAAACCTCTCCCCGAAACGGCTACGGTGTAGACACATCTTTCTATAAAACCAAAATCGTCGTAGATCCCCCTAAATCCCCCTTAAAAAGGGGGACTTTGAGAGCTTTTTGCCCCC
>NZ_JBDNJQ010000345.1:0-2023 GCF_051172895.1 Nostoc sp. CALU 1950
GTGTGATTCGTTGCCTAGAAATGAGTAGCAATACTCAGGGATTAGGCGTAAGGCTAGACATAGGAGCAATCCTAACAGAACCTTGACAACTGACTGACCATGTAGGTGAGAATCCTACCCCGTAAGTGCAACGGTGAAAGCACTTCCCCTACGGTAGCGACTAGTCCTCAATCCGTAAAGCGGGGATGAAAGGTGTCAATACTAGTAGCCTAAAAAACTGGTATGCATCGAGCAAAGTGCCTATGAGTAAAAGCGAAAGCGTTCACAAACTCCAGAGATTGTTAATGAGTTCCCGGTCAGCAAAGCTCTTAGCCGTGCGTAGAATCAGTCAAGACAACCAAGGGAAAAAGACAGCAGGAGTGGATGGGATAAAAAGCCTATCCCCAGCAGCACGTCTAACTATGATTGTCAACCTAAAGTTAAGCAAGAAAGTCTCACCTACCAGAAGGGTTTGGATTCCTAAACCTGGTACAGACGAAAAGCGACCATTAGGTATCCCTACTATGCACGACAGAGCCATGCAGGCACTAGTAAAACTAGCTCTTGAACCAGAATGGGAAGCTAAGTTCGAGCCAAACTCGTTCGGTTTTAGACCAGGGCGCTCATGTCATGATGCAATTGAGGCAATATTTATAGGTATCAATCATAAGCCAAAATATGTGCTTGATGCGGATATCTCTAAGTGCTTCGACAAAATCAACCATCAGGCATTGTTGCTAAAGCTAAACACTACCCCAACGATACGTCGGCAAGTAACGGCGTGGCTAAAGTCTGGAGTAATGGATGGTAAGCAGTTATTCCTGACATCTGAGGGTACGCCCCAAGGGGGAGTAATCTCTCCTTTACTGGCAAATATAGCCCTCCACGGTTTAGAGTCACGGGTTAAACAAGAGTTTCCCAAAATGTCACATACAGTTCGGGAAACGTGGTTTCATAAAAAAGGAACCGAGTTTAAATCACCTGACGTAATTCGCTATGCAGATGATTTTGTCATCTTGCATGAGAACGAAGCTGTAGTCCAAAGATGCAAGGAGATCATCTCCAAATGGTTATTAGACATGGGTTTAGAACTCAAGCCAAGCAAAACGAGATTTGCTCATAGCTTACATAAGTATAAGCAAGATAAACCAGGATTTGATTTCTTGGGATTTACCATCCGTCAATTCGCTGTTGGTAAATATCACTCTAAGCAAGGCTATAAAACAATAATCACCCCAAGCTCCAAAAAGCAGAAGATACACTACGATAAAATCGCAAAGGTAATTGAATCGCATAAGGCACTGCCCCAAGCGGCTCTAATAGCCTATTTAAACCCCATTATTCGGGGATGGGCAAATTACTACGCGACTGTAGTAAGCAAGGTTGTTTACTCAGATTTAGATAACTTGGTGTATCAAAAACTTAGAGCTTGGGCGAATCGCCGTCACCCAAATAAAGCGGGTGGGTGGGTGTCAAATAAATACTGGCATCCGATAGGTGGAAATAACTGGGTCTTCTCAGCTAAAAACGGGGCTAAATCCTTAAAATTAATTGACCATGCTTGCACTCCAATAGTCCGGCACATAAAGGTCAAGGGAAAAGCCTCGCCATTCGATGGCAACCTGGTGTACTGGAGTTCCCGCATGGGTAAGAATCCCGAACTACCTTCACGAGTTGCAAAGCTTTTGAAGAAACAAAAAGGGAAATGCGCCCATTGTGGATTGTTTTTCCGCGAAAGCGATGTGATGGAAGTTGACCATACAACCCCCAAGTCGAAAGGTGGAAAGGATTGTTATGACAATTGGCAACTTATGCACAGACATTGCCATGACACAAAAACTACCAATGATGGCAGTATTGGCGCAAAATCCGGTTGCAATAGTACCGAGCCTAAGCCCACCAGAAGACTTGAAAAAGTCGAGGATAAATGGGTAATGAGGTATGCATGAAAAGCACCTAATCATTGAGGAGCCGTGTGAAGGGAAACTTTCATGCACGGTTTTGAAGAGCAACGGGGTTGGTGACAACCTCGTTGAGTTTAATC
>NZ_JBDNJQ010000347.1:0-1881 GCF_051172895.1 Nostoc sp. CALU 1950
TGGGTTGGTTTACTCACTGCTGCTACTGTACTTCAGAAGACTGATAACCGCTATAAGCCTAAAATCTCTTCACCGTTACCAAATTTACCGCCAATTCCAGTTTCGCAAGCACTCAATACAACTAGGTCTACATTATTCAGCGTCCAGCTTTCGATGTCTCTCAATGTGGGGCGATCGCCATTACCAAATAAAATAAAAGAATCCTCTGGTTGTCCGGGTACAAAGGCTGCATGAGTAGCTAAATGTACAATATTAAATTCATTCATGCGCGGTTTCATGGCTTCTAGACTGAAATCTTTGTCTATAAATTTCGTAGTATCCGCAATTGATACTGCCAGATTTGCTACCTCTTGCCCAGCAAAGGGTAAACCACGCAAACTATGTTCTTCTTGACCAATACGCACAGAGTAACTGAGTTTGATATCTGCAAAAGCTCCTGCTAATACCTTAAGTTTAGATTGGTGTATGTTGTTGAAGTTAGTCAGGGATTTAGCAGTAATGTTGTTGATGCGGTAATTTTGTACTAACCATTGGTTGCCGTCGTATAATGCTGCTAAAGGAATGTAGCGCAGTTGTCCATCAGGAGCGTAGATAATAGTTGTAGCTTTTGCCTGTTTGAGGTCAGCTTCTAGGGGTTTGATTAGCCAGTTATAAAGTTTTTGCGCTGGGATTTTTACATTGTCGTCACGATGTTCTAAAGCAGAACGAAAATCAGCAATTACTTGATTGAGTTCTTCACGCTTTACCTTGACAGGACGGCGGAGGGGTGGAGCATCGGGAGTTATGATTACCAGTTCTAGGCGATCGTCTAAGATTAAAGGATAAAGCATAACTGCATTCAGGCGACGCAAGTCATCGCGGAAAGCATCTAAATCTGCTAAATCTATATTTTGTAGTTTGACTTCACGAGAGAGTTGATTAACCAGTTTAACGACATCTGGACTATCGATGAATTGATTAAATTGCTTGTTGAGTTCTTCTTCAAGTTGCACCAGTTGAGCAATTTTTTGTTGTTGTGCTGTGGTGCGGGTTGTTTCGGGAATTTTTCGCAGTTTGGTAAGTTCTTGTCCCAGTTGAATAGCACTGTTTTGCAGGGCGTTATACTTTTGCAAAATTTCCTGTTCGGGACGCAGTATGATTAACTGTTGACCTGTTCCCCGGACATTGCGGAGATAATCATCTAATTCTTGCACTTTTAATAAGTCTAAAACTTGTTGTGCTTCAAGTACCCGGTCTTGTTGCAGCAATAAATCAGCAAGACGGCGATAGGAGTGTGCAACAGTTTTTGTATATGATTCCTGTTGTTCTTTGGGTAGAACTCGCAAATCTTGGCGAATCTTTTCTATGACGTTGACAGATTGCTTAAAAAAAACAATCGCCAATTCCGGTTGTTTTTGTACATCTAGGAGAAAGCCAATGTTGTTGAGGGTAGTGCCTTCACCTGAGCGATCGCCAATTTCTTTGATAATGGCTAAAGCTTGCTGATAGAACTCCAAGGCTTTGGGGTACTGTCCCAGACTGTCGTAAATTCCGCCAATGTTGTTGAGGGTAGTGCCTTCACCTGAGCGATCACCAATTTCTTTGATAATGGCTAAAGCTTGCTGATAGAACTCCAAGGCTTTGGGGTACTGTCCCAGACTAGAGTAAATTGCGCCAATGTTGTTGAGGCTACCGCCTTCCCTAGAGCGATCGCCAATTTCTTTGATAATGGCTAAAGCTTGCTGAAAGTACTCCAAGGCTTTGGGGTACTGTCCGAGACTGTCATAAATTGCGCCAATGTTGTTGAGGGTAGTGCTTTCACCAGAGCGATCGCCAATTTCTTTGATAATGGCTAAAGCTTGCTGATAGAACTCCAAGGCTTTGGGGTACTGTCCCAGACTG